>CAZYLM010000072.1:0-12234 GCA_964648645.1 uncultured Anaerolinea sp. | reverse complement strand
GGGTCGCCGGTGGACAGAATGATGATGCGCGTATCGGGAATGACGGGTGAGGCGGTGTCTTTGCCCGCTTTGAATGCCTGCACCATTGGCGAACAGCCATCTGCCTGAATGATCGCCAACTTCGGAACCTTGTTGATCAACCCCATTTCGAACATCTCTTTGAAGCCCTGGTAAACGCCGAGCGGACCCAACCCACCGCTGACAGCCTGAATGTACCAATCAGGTGAGCGCCAGCCGAGTTGTTCGACAATCTCGTAGGCGATGGTCTTCATCGATTCGCGGGCAGGGACTGAACTCGCGCCGCGGTCCAGCAATAGATTCTTGCGTTGGGCGAACTGGCTTGCGATCTGTTTGGTCTGGTCGTAGTTGCCGCTGACGCGGATCACCTCCGCGCCAAAGAGGGCGGCTTCGCGCAGTTTCTCCTGCGGAACGAGGCTGGTCATGAAGACCCATAGCTTGATGCCCGCGCGGGCGCAGGCGGCCGCATAAGCCACGGCGGCATTGCCAGTCGAAGCAATGACGGCTTCGCGAATTCCGTTCTCGTTCATGGCGGCCACAGCCACGGCTGCCTGCCTGTCCTTGAAGGAAGAGGTTGGGCCGTAGCGTTCGTCTTTGATGTAAACAGAACCATGCCCAAGGTCCGGGGCGAAGCGGTGCGAGAGCCAAAGAGGAGTTCCACCGGCAGGATAAAGATCAAGAGTGGAGGGATCCTTGAGGGGCAGGACATCCTGAAAGCGCCAAAGGTTCGAAGGGCGGTTTGGAATCCCACGCAGGATCTCGCGCTTGAACGAGTCATAATCGTAGCGGGCTTCGACCCATTGCGATTCGCAATTTTGGCAAATGGCTGGCTGAAATGGAACGTACGCTTGGCGATGTCCACAGAGATTGCATTCCAGGTGGAGAGGTGTTGCCATTATTTTTCCTTTTTTTCGATGACGTCTGTGATGCGGGCTTCGATGGGCAGCTCGACGAAGAACGTACAACCTTCGCCCGCAATGCCTGTGCTTTCAGCCCAAAGTTTGCCGCCATGCATTTGCACCAGTTTGCGGCTGATCGGCAGACCCAATCCGGTGCCACCAGCCTTGCGTGTGGTGGAACTGTCGACCTGGGTGAATTCCTGAAAGACCGCTTCGAGTTTTTCGGGCGGAATGCCAAGGCCGGTATCTTTTACTGTGATCAATACGCGCGAACCATCCATGCGGGCAGCTTTGACCGCGACCTTTCCATTCTCTGTGAACTTGATCGAATTGTTCACCAGGTTGATCATCACCTGCCGCATGCGGGTGTTGTCCGCATAGACTTCGACCTCCTGGTCGGAATCCGCCTCGATAAAGAGCGAGATTTTCTTTTCACTGGCAAGTGTGGAAGTGATGCTGACGACCTCGTCCAATACATCGTGAATCTTGAAATTTTCGGGGTGCAGGTTCATGCGTCCGGACTCGATCTTTGCCATGTCGAGCACGTCGTTGATCAGGTGTAACAGGTGCTGACCGTTCTTTTGGATGAGACGCAGGTCATTGTCCATGTAGGGCGTCAATTCGCCATCCAGCCCTTCCAGCATCACATCGGTGAAGCCGAGGATCGAATTCAAAGGTGTGCGCAATTCGTGCGACATGTTCGCAAGGAATGCCGATTTGAGGCGGTCAAGCTCCTTCAATTCCTGTGCGCGTTTTTGCAACTCTTCATTCAAGCGCAGGGTCTCGAGGTGGATGCTGGTCTGTGCGGCGATCGATTCCGCGAGTTTCTGTGCTTCGGGCGAAACATGCTCCAACCCTGACACAGCCAATTGACCAATGGGTTCGCCTCGTACGAAAAGAGTTTGTTCGAGAACGGGGGCGGGTAGTTCATCGCCCAGTGGTGCTACCTTGACCGAATCATAAACAAAGCCCAAAACACCGCTCACATCGCGGCGGTAAGACTCCCAGTTTTCACGGGTGAGGAGCCGGGTGGCTTCCTCGGCTTCGGCACGGGCGCGAGAAGCATCTGCCAATAAGCGAATGTTTTCGACCTGTTGACTGACCTGCCTGGCAATTGCATTGATGAACTTCTTGTCATCTTCGGTAAGGGCGCCATTGCCTTTAACGAAGATTCTGCCGATCTGCTCGTCGAGCGTTGCCATGATCTCGGCATGGTCGTACTCCACTGGCGTGGGTTGCGTAAACGGCTCAACAGCCGCCTGGTCATAAACGTAGCCGATCCGCTCTGCATTGTGGATCGCATCTAAAAAGTTCGCCCAGCTTTTGTGCGTAAATAGATGCGTGGCGTCCTCTGCGGCGGTACGGGCGCGCTCGGCGTCGGAAAGCAGGCGCAGGTTTTCGATTTGCAACGAGGCTTGTTGGGCGATGGCGTTCGCAAGTTTGATGTCATCCTCACTAAGCGGATGGTCAATGGGTTTGGCGACTTTGACCTCACCAATGGATTTGCCACTGGAAGTGAGTGGGGTTTTGAGGATATCCGCTTCATTCGGACCTGGAACCCGGTCGCTGTGGACCGGCTGGATCTGGACCCCGTCGAAGGCGAATCCGATTTGTTCTTTTTCGTAAATGATGGGAGCGGAAGCCGCTTTCGTTTCTTTTTCCCGGAGGCGCGCCTCCAACTCGCAAATATGAGCCTTCAAGGCTTGCATTTCCTGGAGTTGTGACAGCGATCCCTCTCCCGTTGGTTCAGGCAGGGGGCGGTCATACCCATTGGACGCTTCCGAGATGAGTTGTGTCATCCCTGAGAACAGGATTTCCACACGCTTCTTGGATTTATCGTTGTTCGACATCAGCGGTTCTCCTGCCGGCCGTTAGGAGGATGAATCTTTCATGGTAAGTTGGGCAACCGTCATCGGTGCGCCCAGGGCGTGACCCAGTTCGCGCGCGGCAACCTGCAATACGGCTTCCACCGAAGTAGCGCTTTGGATCTTCTGATTGATGGCGTTGAGCATGGCTTCGCGCTCGGCCTGCTTGCGCACCTGGTCGAAGAGTTTGACGCGCTGCATCACAATGGCAAGCTGCGTCGCAATGGATTGGATCATGCGTTCTTCGCGGGCGCTGATATCGGCCGTATTTTCCGAACGCGTTACGGCGATTGCGCCCAATAATTCCTGACCAGCCATGACAGGTGTTGATAGTGCCTTTCCCATCCTTTCCCGGACATCCATAGGAATGTCTTGCATGCGTTCGTCTTTATCTGGCTTATTGACTGACACAACAAGACGGGTTTTTGCCGCCAGGGTGGCCGGGGTTGCATCGTTCAAGGATAGACTCGCTTTTATTCTTTCTTCAGGCATATTGATGCCTGCCACGCCTCGTAAAGCATTGTTTTCAGGGTCATAAGCTGCAATCCAGGAACCTTCAAAACCCAGCTCATCGCATGACAATCTCGCAACCGTTTGATAAATGGCATCAAGGTTCATTTCACCGCTGATGGCTTCATTGATGCGGTAAAGCGCCTGTGCCTCTGCCAGCGAGGCCTGAGTCTGCTCGTGCAGGCGCAAACCTTCGATATGGGCGCTGAGGCGGTCTGCGATCGTATTTGCAAGTTCGGCTGCTTCCGTATCCCGGGGCTTAACTCCCATAATTGCCAGTCGTCCAATGGTTCCTTTCTGCACCTTGATGGGGAGTTGTAAAGCATCCCCATCTGGGTTGGCCTTTTCATCTGCGGGCATGACCTGATTAAGGTTGTAGATGTAACCGATCTTTTCGCCCGCATGCCCGATGTAGTTCTTCCATCCTTCGATGGTTTGAAGCTGGGATGCGCGTTCCGCCTCGAGGCGATACCGTTCGGCGCTCTCCAGCAGGCGCAGGTTTTCGACCTGCTGTGATATCTGACGGGCAACGATGTTGATCAATTCGGACGCCTGTCCACGCCGGGATTCATCGGCGAGTTCGACCACCAGCGATCCGAGGGGTTCGCCCGTCACTGCAATGGGAACAGATATGGAAGTCGAGCCATCCGTCTGGATGCCATTGTCCACCTCTGGGAGCGGGATGACTTTGTTGTTATCGAATGCAAATCCAATCTGTTCAGGCTTGTGAACAGCGTCGAGATATTCGTCCCATCCCTCGCGAACGAGGCGGCGGGCTTGTGTTTCGATCTGGGCGCGGGCTTGTTCGGTTTCAGCAAGTAGCATGGCATTTTGCACGGCTACGGCTAATTGCCCCGCCAACGCCTCGAAGGCAGGCAGGATCTCTTCTGTCAACTGGTTGGGTTGACTGCTTTGCATATCAAGGACACCCACCACTTTATCAGCAATCAGTAACGGAACTGCCATCTCGCCACGCGTTTCGGGCAGCAGTGCGTTCGGGCGGAATGTCGCGCTTATGGAAGTGTCTGAGATCACAACAGGGTGTTTATCGATGGCTGCCCGCCCATTGATGGAATGAGAATCGAGCGCCAGACTATGTTTGCGTTCAATAAGCTGTGCGCCTACCGATCCGGTACCTGCCTCAAGCCGGAGGATCGAGGCGGCGGGGTCGGTCAGGTAGACTTGCACATAATACAGATTGAATTCCTTCAAAACGAGTTCACAGGCGTCCTTCAACATGACATCCAGACTGCGGACTTGTGAGACTGCGCGCCCCACTTCAGCTGCCAGGACGAGATTATGGGTGCGTTCAGCAACACGCTGCTCCAGGGTGGCGAGGGTTCCGCTCAACTGTAATGTCATCAAATTGAAGGCGTTCGCCAGAATGCCTGTTTCGTCTTGCGATTTGACATTCACATGTGTGTTTAAATTCCCCTGGGTGATGGCGTTTGCGGTATCGGTCAATTCAATGATCGGGCGGGTGATCTGGTTTGAGAAATACCAAAGGAAAAGTATGAAGATGGCGATCAACCCAAGGCTGATGCCAGTCTGTTGGAAGGCGGTGGCAGTGGCGGGGGCGGTCACCTCGGAGAGCGGGATGATGAGTCCGAAAGACCAATGTTGCCCGGTCTGCCCAAGATCCACCGGCGCAAAGACTCGCAAGAAATCTCCATCCGGGCTCAGGCTGATGAACGATTCGCCAGCCTCTAAACGGGTTTGAAGTTGGTCGAAATCAGGGTAGATCTCCGTTGCATTCTTGTTGGTCAGTTCGGGTTGGTTGCGCACACCAATGAGGGTGCCTGAAGAAGTCAACAGAACTGCATCCGCTTTCCCATTGTACAGGTTGATGGAATTCACGATATCCTGTACGAAGGTTATGGGAGCGTCCACACCGGCAATACCATAGAACTTATTGTTGTAAATGATCGGGACGACGAAGGAAGCCATGACCGTATCCACTCCATTGATTGGGTAGATCAACGGGGCAAATGTCATTTCCTTCATGTTTTTACGCGGCAGAACGTACCAATCGCCAATTCCGGGAGTCTCATATTGTTCCAGAGCGATCACTGCAACGCTGCCATCATCGGATCGGATCCAGTACGGGATGAATCTGCCGGTTTCATCGTGAGCGGGCTGGTTCCTGAATTCAGAGTCAAGACCATCGAACGCATTCGGTTCCCAGAGTGTATATGTTCCAAGATAGGATGGGTTCTCGACCAGGACCTGTCTCAACATGGCGTTGACATCTTTACGGGTCAGGTCCAATTGGGAGTTTGGATCTTTGACCGCGGTTAATGCATGCGCAAGGGCGCGGGCGGTATTGAGAGGAATCTCTGCATCGGCGCGGATCTGGCGGGCTTGCGATTCGGCGACTGCCAATGCTTCCGTTTCCGCATTGTTGATGGATGTCTGCCGCATGGTTAGGATTGAATATCCGACAAGGATGACGGAAAGAGCGACTGCCAACCCGCCGGTCCAAATGATGATCTTGAAGCGTAAACTTCGGTTTATGATCTCCCGCATTTGAAAGTAAACCAGGGTGGCGATGATGCTTCCAAATGTGAGCGTAGCAGCCGGGCCAGGTGTGGCAGCAGATAACGGAACGCGCCAGACGGGGTTGAGCCATTCAAACACCCACATGATGCCGAGTGACGCGAATATGGCAAGTGCATATCGATGTCGATGTTCCTGCGGGGCGAGCCAGCCGATCGCAAGCCCTGAAACCACCAGGATCGAAAGGGAGGCGCTAAGTGTTCTCCCCAAAAAGAGGGCGGATGCCATTATCCCGATGAGTAGCAGGGCGAAGATCGATAACCTCAACCCCAGGTGCTGGTTTCCCCGGGCGGAAGCATAAAGGCTTGTTGCAGTAGAAAGAATGGAGAGGATGAATACCGCCCTGGTGACATTGATAAACTTTCCTTCGGCCACATAGAACGTGTACACCAGGAAATAGATCGACACCAGCATCAGGATTGCCGCGAGAGCCAAGGTCCCCCAGGTTTTTCCTCGCTCCACTTCCTTTTCCTGACTTATTGGTTGTTGAAGATTCTCATGCATAGTCTTTGCTCCTTGACCGGGTCTCCCCTGACCGCAGCCTGAGTCTTGATTAAGTAAGCGTTACCTCGCCGGGAGTTAACTTTCCCTCGCCGGTGCTTTCCGATTAGACGAACCAAGGCTGACCATCACTCGGGGAGCGCCAACTGCCACCCCTAATTCACGGATGGCGGTTTGAAGTGCTTCTTCGAGGGAGACCGTCTGTTGAATTTTCCGGCCGATGGTGTTCACCAGCATTTCCTGGTCCACCTGGGCTCTCGAACGTTCGAAGGAACGGGCATTTTGAATCGAGCTTGCCAATTGGGATGCCAGGGTGGTTTGGATATTGACATCTGATTCGGTGAAGCGGCTGATGACGTCCGATTGAATATCGAACACTCCGATAAGGGTATTGCCCACCAGCATGGGTACAGCCAGCTCAGAACGCGTATTTGGGAGGAGGGGGTTGGGCAGGAAATCAGGCGCTTTTGTCACATCATTTACCACAACGCCTTTTCTTTCACGGGCTGCGCGAGCGACCAGCGATTGTTCACGGTCGATTGGGATTGAGCGTTTTTCAGCTGTCATGATCCGTCCCGGTTCGCCTGCCCCGGCCGCTAATACAAGATTCTCTCCATTTTCATCAAGCAGGTAGATATGGGAATGATACAGGTTGAACCTTTCCTTGGTCAGGTTGGTGACGGTTTCAAGCAACCTGTTTGTTTCTAGAATCGTTGACGTAATGGTCCCTACCTCAGCCACAGTGGCAAGGTCATGGGTTCGGGCGGCTACGTGTTGTTCCAGTTCCTGTAGCGATTCATTGAGCTGGAAACTTACTGTATTTAGCGTGCGCCCCAATTGTTCGAGCTCGTCGCCTGTTCTAAGGTTCGACCTGGCTGTAAGATCTCCCTCCAGTTGTTTCTGGGCAACGGTGCTCAATTCTTTCAAGGGGGTTAGTACAAGGATTTGACCCGCAAACCCTGTCGAAATTGTGCCAAGGACCAGCAAAATAACGGCAATGATAAGGGCGAATGTAACTTCATTGCGAAATCTTAGCTGGTCTGTGCCGAGAGACTGGCTGATCTCCAAAATGCCAATAATTCTGTCAGCATATCCATGCATGGGAGCGACCAGGACGGCTGTATCGACGGAGCCGGTGGATACGGTTAGTATTTCTGCTGTGCCGGTCTGAAGTACGCGTTCATACACTTCCCTCTCGATTGCAACCGGGGTTTTCAAAGTGCTGGTGTAAAAAAACATATCAGGGTTTGAAGAGGGAGGCGAACCTTCTAGTGGTTTCAACCCGGCGGGCTCAGCAGCGGCGTTGGAAACCCACATCGTATAATCCGCGCCTGTATGTTTTTTCAATGCATCTATGAATTCCTGGTCATAATCCAGCCCTACTTCAAGCATGCCGATCACTTTTCCATCCTGGATGAGGGGAGTGACGGATCTGACCCCAATACGGTTTGGACCAATATCCACACCAGCGACCGTTTTTCGGGTTGTCAGTGCGGTTGCTGCCGTCGGGCGGTAGGTTACATCGTCCCCAAAGTTTTCCGGTTTATGCACGCGCAGATAAACGGTTCCATCCAAATTCTCTATATAAAGATGGCGAACGTTATATTCATCTCGCATGGTATTGAAAACGGGGGTCAAGAGCTTTATAAGCCCTTCCCGGTCGTCTGCCAAATATAAAAGTTTGATGTCTTCACGGTCTGCAAGGCTGGCAGACAATAACGCGGCGCTTTCTTCGAGAGCTTGCACATCGTAGCCATATTCTGAATATAACTGGTTCAGGCTCTTGTTTTCGTCCGTTCGGATATTTGTCTGGGCATTGTAGATGCGTAAGCCTGTGAACACCAGTGTGAGCAAGGTGACGTTTCCGAAGAGGGTGATCAGCAATTTATTGCGCAATCCCCGTTTCCATGCCTCGAGCGCGATCAGTGTGATCGTCGCAAGAACGATCACTACTATGATTGCTGGAAGGTACACTTGCAATGCAGGAACGCTTAGGCGGTAAGCTGGATTAATATAATCGAGGGAGATATAAATCAACCCTGCCGCGACCGACAGTGCGGTTGCCCGCCACATTGAGCTGACCGGCATCGTTCGGCTTGCAATGATAAAAGACAAAATTATGGCGGATGCGGCGACCATTGTGCCAAGCCCAGCGATCAGAGATGACCCAAGCAGCATGACGCTTAAGGTGCTGTAAATAAGCAGCCACCCGCCGGTTTCCAACCTCCCGTTTTTTATCATTTTCATGAATGAATAATTGAACGGGACCAGGACAATCGTTGCCGCCGCCAGAATGGCCATTTGCCATGCGCGGGATTGCAAAGCGACGAACAGGAAGAACGGGACAGTCAGAACCCCCGTTCCGAACAGGATCACTGCTAAGTGATATGCCTGTGTTTGGGGCTGAGCATTCTCAGAGATGGTCGTATTTTTATTTGTCAGCGGATTTAATTCAGCCATTTTAGAACTCCTGTTTCCACTGTAATATTCAGGGAAAGGTGAATTATTGTGAGTTGTGACCAGATCAGGTCTGATTATCGCTGCTCATCGATCCTGACGGTTCAAGCGACACCAATGTAGGTTTCATTCCCAATGCCCTGCCAAGTTCACGGGCTGTTACCTGCATCGCTTCTTCGATGGTGTTCGTGGATTGTATCTTTTGCGATATTTTGTTGATGGCTTCCTGATTATCGGCGCGTCTGCGGTTGATTTCTTCCAGAGCCCGGCGATCGGTAATATCCTGATTTACGCCCCACCAGCGGGTAATCCTGCCGTTCTCATCGCGCTCCACGCTGAACCTGACGGAGATATAGCCGATTTCGCCGTTGGAAAATATGATGCGGTGCTCCAGAGTCCTAGTGAAAAGCCGCTCTCTAGATTCGATCGCTTTTTGGATCTCGCTGCCTACCAAAGGCGCGTCGTCCGGGTGGACAAAATCCCTTGAATACTGGGCGGAGGATATCCTGTAACCGCCGATTTTCTCAACATCGGTACGGAATATGGAATAAAACTGGTCGTTGAAAGTAAACAGATCTTTTTCAAGGTCATACTCCCAGTTGCCGAGGTGAGATACGCTTAATGCGTCAGCCAGGAGCGCTTGATTCTGCTTGATTTCCGAATAAGAACGAGCATTCTGAAGCGCAATGGCAATTTGGTTGGCGACGGACTGCAACAGATCTGCATCGCTTTGTTGCAACCCTTCAATCTTGTTATGCTGAACATCCAAAACACCCAAGACCTGTCCGCCCACTGAGATCGGTACGGCAACCTCGGATTTTGTCTCCGGCAGCAATGGATTTGGCAGCCAGTTCGAATCCAAAGAAGTATTGGGTACCAGGACAACTGCATTGGTAACTACGGCGCGACCGACTAACCCTTTGCCTCGAAGGAGTTTGTGGCCACGACTTAGCAATTCCCTCCCGGCATCGCCGGTTCCACCCACCATAATTGCTTCCCCTGTGGCCTCGTCCAGCAAATAGATATGAACATGGTAATAGTTGAATGTATCCTTCAACTGTTGGACCACCTCTGTGATAAGCGTTCTTTGGTCAAGGATGTTCGATAATTTCCTTGAGACTTCTGCCGAAAGCTTCATACTCCGGGTAATTTCCGAAAGGGTTTCATTTTGTTTCGCTACAATGGTCAGGCTCTCTTGGAGTTCCTTGGTATGTCTGGAAACTTGCTGAACCATTGGGCGGAAAATTAAGAACGCCTCGGCGATAAGGGTTAGCATCGTAACAACCAAAACAAGAGTTTCGAGGAATTCCAGGTTGGCAATGGCACTTTCGCTTTCCTTTTGATATTGCCCTGTTACCGTGTTCAATCCTGACAACAGATCTTTGGCAGCAGCCTGTAAAATGTATGTTAAGTGTGGATCATTATCCGTCAGCTCGGATGGGGGAACTTCGATCAATGCACGGGTTTCTGTAATGAATGTTTTTACCTGCTCATCCAGATTCATCGGGGCATCAAAGTACATTGCTGAAACCGTCCTGGATGGGTTGCCGGATAGAATTAATATCTCGTCGGCACTTAATCCACGGATGCTGCCGCCGTTGATCAGGGCGTTGTGTGAGTCTTCGAACAAGGATAGATCGCTATTAAGGGTCGCTAAGTTTGCCACCCGGTCTTCCGGGAAAAGAACGTAAAGCAGGGCAAAGCGAGAGATGCGCTGTGAGAGCATGCGCTGACGCCCAGCTACATTGATGATGGCAGCGCCAGTTTCCTGTTCCTTAATGGCGAATCGCAGCATGAAAAAAGCTGTAGTCGATAGTATTGCGACCAGACTCAGCGCGAAGATGTAGCGTAAAGTCAGGTTGGGATTTTTTTCTGATTTCATATTATTCTCCAGTTTCGCTCCTGACCGGTAAACTCATGGTGAACCATGAGCCCTCACCAATCTCGCTTTTTACTTGGATACTGCCCCCATGCTGTTCAACAACAGACTTGACGATAGCCAGCCCTAATCCGTTGCCTTCTTCTTCACCGGCTTTCCCCGTGCGGACCCGATAAAAACGATCGAAAATAAAGGGTAGGTCCGCAGCGGGGATGCCGTAGCCATTATCACTGACCATAATGAAAAGATTATCCGCCTCCTCGCGTGTCAACAGCTGAATAGAGCCGCCCGACGGCGTGTACTTGATCGCATTCCCCAGCAGGTTCCGAAAAGCCTGCCGCAATTGCAATGGATCGCCATGAATTTGAACGGAGTGATCGAATCCCTCATAATTGAAAACCTGTTTCTTCTCGCTTGCCTGGGGCGCAAACTCAACCGTCACTTCGTCAAGGAGCGGCTTTAGATCAACTGCCACGTATTTTTGCTCGGCTTGCAGGTCTAGTTGTGCAAGGGACATCATATTCTGGATCAATTCACCCATTGTCTTGACAGAATGCAGGATGCGGTTCACAAATTCTGATTGTCTACCCGTCAACGGACCCGCCTGGCTGAGCAGTTGGGCGTATCCACCAATGGAGGTAAGCGGATTCTTGAGGTCATGTGATGCTGTGGCGATGAATTCGTTTTTGATGCGGTCTAAATCCTTGAAGCGGCTGACATCGTGAAGAATGGCAGCCACCCCACCTTCTTCAATTGGCGCAAAGTATGCAGTGAAGGCACGGCCATCAGACCAGGGGATGTCGCGAGAAAAGGGCATTGGGGTTGTCCGCGCTTCCTCGATTACCTTTGCCAGGGTCTCATACCCTTGTTCTGTGGGCAGGGGCTGGTTGAGTTTGGCGGGAGAGGCGTTGAACAGTCTTTCCCCTGCAGGGTTGAGCAATGTCAGCCTGTCTTGCTCATCGAACAGTAGAATGGCTTCAGATGCATGTCTTAGAATGGCGGCAAGTTTCTTGCGTTCCTGCGCAACCACCGAATAGAGTTGGGCATTCTCGATAGCAATCGATGCCTGACTTGCAATCGCTTGCAACAGCAAAAGGTGGTCGGATGAAAAATAATTCTGGAATTCATGCGCCAGGATGATCAACCCCAATAACGAAGTGCGCCCAAACAACGGCGCGACCAAAACGGAGCGGGCCGAACTCCCCGGATCCGCCAACCACAGGGGGTCATGTACTGGGTCTTCGATCACAAGACCTTGTCGGGCTGAGTCGATCTGTTTGATCAACTTATTCGAAGGCGTCAGTTTTTCCTTGGCGCCAGATGGATTCAATAAAACCTCAAATTTCTCCCGGATTCCACCAGTCTCTTCATCCAGGATGAACATACTGCCTTGAAATGCTCCGAGTGTTTCCGCAGTTCGTTTGAGCAGGACGTTTGCCAGGTCTTTGATATCGAGGCGGGCGCTGAGTTGTTTGCCGATCTCCGGTAACAGGTTCAACTCGCGGTTGCGGCGGCGGATGACATCTTCCGCTTCCTTGACGCGCAGTTT
>CAZYLM010000071.1:0-12243 GCA_964648645.1 uncultured Anaerolinea sp. | reverse complement strand
TCGCAAGCCTCTTCCTGGCGGTGACCTTCTTCCACTATTCGAGTTTTTCCTCGCCCATAGACCGCCTCTTTCTCATCCTCGTTCCGACTCTTGCTTTTGGCATTCTCTTCCACCAGGCATTTCCTGCCATCTCCGCCTGGACGCGAAGCGTCCAAAACCAATTCGCTATCCCCTATTACCTGTTCTCGTTTCTCATTACCCTCAACCTTACATACGGCGCTGTTGGCTTCCTGCGTGAAGTCCTTCGCACGCCATTCGGGATGTTCCTCTTCGCATTTATCGTCATGGCAGTTGGAACATCCATCGGCTATTTTCTCTTTCAACTCACATCACAATCCCTGCAAAACGGCTTCCTAAGCAAGCCACTCAACGTTCTACTGGCTTTATCTTTACCCATATTCTGGGTCTCACTCATCATCTCCGCTAATCAATTCCCCCCGTTGTTCGTCATGGACTACATCCGAGTCCCGCAAGAATGGCTTGCGCTCTTCATAATCACTGCCTTTGCCTCTGCCTTCGTTTCCTTATCCCTCATCACTCGTTACCCGTCGCTCATCGATCTTCATTCACTCCAATTACCATTCACTATTCACCACTTACCTGGTTTTTACGCTGCCGCCCTCTTCTTCCTCATCGAACTTATCATCTCCCGAGCCCTCAACCACCCCGCCCTCGACCACAACACCGTCCTCTTCGAATCCGATGCCGGTCCGTGGATGACCATCCTTGCCAGCCCCCAAAGTGCCGCGATCAATCGCTCTGTCCATCCGTTGAGTCTCATCCTCATGCGCCCGCTGGTGAGACTCATCTCCGGCATGATGGGCGAACACTACGCCCTTGGCGGGATGCTCGTCGTCTCAGCCGTTGCCGCTGGATGTATTTTCATGACCTGGCTCTTCGTCAAACGGGCGACGAATTCAAGCACTCATGCGTTTCTCTTTTCCATCCTTCTCGGCTCGACAGCCACCCATCTCCTATTCGGCTCCCTGACCGAAAACTACATCTTTGGCGCAGCTGCTCTGATATTCTTCTTCCTGATCATTCAATCCAAAGAAACTCGTTTCTCGGTCCTCATACCTGCTGGTATCTTACTGTTCGGTATCACCATCACCAACATTGCACAGGGTGTGATCGCGCTCTTATTCAATAAGTTTGGCATCAAACGTCTCATTCAATATACACTTTGTGTTCTGGCGTTTGGCGTTTTGCTCACAATAGCCACCGGCATCCTTTACCCCAAATCCCAAACCCTGTTCTTCGTGCCGAACGATATCGCCTTCGAATTCAGCTTTGTCAGCCCCGAAAATGAAGGCGTTCTATCCGACCCCATCCGTTTATCCGAACCTTCGTCTATCGCCCGCAAATTGAACGTCGTCTCGCGTTCCATCCTGCTTTATGGAGTCATCGCGCCGGATGTCATTGAATCTATCTCGAATAAACCTCCCTACCCAACCATTGACCTCAAGACCTTCGACGTCCGTGAAAAGACACTCGCTTCCTATAAAGGATTCTCCAACCTGCCGCTTGCGTTGTGGTTGATCCTGTTGTGCGGTGCATTTATCCTGTTTGTTAAAAATGGGCGCATGTCGAAACATACACCACTCATGCTCGGTCTGCTCGGCGCATTGGGATTCAACTTCCTCATGCATCTGTTCTACGGCACGGAGCTATTCCTTTACACTTCGTATTGGGTGTATGCCCTGGTCTTGTTCGTGGCTTTGGCATACTCCGACTTCGTCGAAAAAGCATGGATGCAATGGGGTTTGGGCGCTGCCGTGCTTCTGATCTTGGTCAACAACTTTTTCTTTATCTCTTCCATCTTCCGCGCACTTGCCCCGTTTTACGCCGCGTTTCCATAATCCGTGTCCCACTTTCTACTTTCTACTTCCCACCTCCTCAAAAGCGATAAAATACCCTCATGAGATTCATAAGGAAATCGACTCCATTCCTTTTGGCAATCCTATCCCTTGTCCTTGCGGTCTATCAATTTTCCAAGACATATTCTTCAGGCGAGTGGAGGAACCCGTCAGACGAGATGGTCACCAAATGGGAGGAACATGCCCGGGCTTTGCGCGAGGCGCTGCCTTCCGGTGTGGATCAGTTTGGATATGCCGACGATTCAACGGTCAGTGGAGGTCAGGCGTTGTTCGACCTGAATGAATTCTTTTTGATGCAATACTCGCTCGCTCCTGCCGTCTTGCAAATTGGAACAGAACAGGAATGGATCATCGGAAACTTCAACAATGATGCGGGACTCGAAGCATGGCTTACGGAAACGATCGGGGCGCATGAAACCCAAAGCTTCGGTTTTGGCTTGTACCTCATCCAGGACCTGGATGACTAAATGACTTTACTGCTCTCATTCGCCGCCCTCCTGCCGCGCCTTCTGCTGGGATTTTGCATTGTCCACTTTCTTTGGTCTGCAGTTGATGGGAAATCCTTCCTCGTCAAGATTTTCCTCTCGGCTGGGATCGGTTTTGGGCTTTCCTCCCTCTTCAGCTTCTTATGGATCTGGGCTGGTTTGCCGCTGTCGAATTATGCAATTCTTGAAAGTCTCATTGCCATCGCTCTCGCTGTGATAGTGTTTTTCTACAACCGCCCACTTTTCACCTTTGAAAATACTTCTTACAAAACAAACGCCATTTGGGCTTTGCTCCTCGCGTTTGGCGTTTTTCTCTTCGCGGTCAACTTCCTGCTTCTCGCCCGCCAACATCCCCACGGACTCTCCGATGCATGGATCAACTGGAATGTGGTCGCTCGTTTCATTTCCCTTGGCGGCGCAAACTGGCAGAATACCTTCCTGCGTCAATTTGACCATCCCGATTATCCGCTCTTTCTGGGGATGACGAACGCCATCACATGGTGGCTCATCCGTGAACCATCCGCATGGGGACCGGTCGCCTTTCATTTCGTCAATACGTTTTTCACAGCAGGCCTTTTATTCTCGTTTGTTAACCGATTTAGAGATTTCAAACAGGCGGCCCTTCCGACACTGATCTTCATCTCCCTACCTTTTACAATCGGGCAGGGTATGCGTCAATACGCGGATATGCTCCTCGCACAGATCATCCTTGCGGCGGGTGGGCTGATGCTACTGTATTTCCAAACAAAAGACGGACGTATCGCCTTGCTCTCCGGCATCTTCATCGGTCTGGCTGGCTGGGCAAAAAATGAAGGGCTTGTGGCTGGTATCGGGTTTACAGCCGTATGGGCGCTGATCACAATAAAGGTTGATCGAAAGGCGTTCAGAGATTATGCCTTCGGTCTGGCGTTTCCCCTCGTTGTGGTCCTTCTTTTCAAATTATTCCTTGCCCCTTCGAACGACTTGTTATCGGGGCAGGGAGGTCTTTTCGATAAACTTCTGGACGCAGAACGATATACAACCATTCTCAAGCAGTCGTTCATCACACTTTGGAATCTCGGCGAGGCACCGCTCAGCCTGTTCGGAATTATAATTTTGACAGCGTTCATTCTCGGCAGGTCGCTTCAACGTATACCAGGCTTATGGATGCTTCCCGCCATTATCGGCATCCAGCTTGCAGCATATTTCGGGACCTACCTTATCACCCCGCAGGATTTAACCTGGCATTTGAGCACATCACTGGACAGGCTTTATCTCCACGTTTTTCCACTGGCATTATGTTGGTTCTTCCTCTGGCTGAGATCTCCTGAAGAACTTTCATCAAAAGAGAGTTGACATGCTCCTCACGATAGACATCGGTAATACCAATCTGACACTCGGTTTATACGAAGGCGGAAAGCTTGGCGCGCATTGGCGCCTTGCCACCGACCACAACCGTATGCCCGATGAATACGGCTTGCAGTTTTTGGGTCTGCTTCAAAACGCGGGCAAGACGCTCAAGGATATCGAAGGCATTTCGCTGGCTTCCGTTGTGCCGCCGCTGACAGGCCGTGTGATTCAGGCATGCCGTGAATATCTCAAACAGGAACCACTTGTGGTGGATGCTGGCGTTAAGACAGGCATCAAGGTCCGCTATGAAGACCCGAAAGCCGTCGGCGCGGACCGTATTTGCGACGCAGTAGCAGTGATGAAACTTTACGGTGGTCCGGCTTGTGTGGTGGACTTCGGCACGGCGACCACCTTCAACGCCATCACCAAAGACGGCGAATATCTCGGCGGGGCGATCACGGCGGGAATCAACCTCGCCGCCGAAGCGCTCTACACCCGCGCCGCCAAACTTCCGCGCATCGACCTGCAGGTGCCGCCCTCGGTCATCGGGCGCAACACTGTCCATGCCATGCAATCAGGGTTATTGTTCGGCTATGTCAGCATGATCGAAGGGATGGTCGCCCGCTTTCGCGCCGAGCTTGGGGATGAGATGAAAGTCGTCGCAACCGGCGGGCTGGCAGAAGTGGTTGCAAAGGAAACAAAGGTCATCGGGATCATCGCCCCGTGGCTGACCCTTGAGGGGTTGAGATTGATCTGGGAACTGAATCAGTAACAGCGCGCATCACCTATCCGCGACCCATGACGCCTGTCATGGGTCGTTTTCTTTTTTCATGTTATTGGGCGCAGAGAAATGATTTTACACACTCATCACATCGCGGTTACATCCATAAAATATCCAAAATCAACTCAACGAAGGAGAGATAAGATGAACGGGAATAAATTATTGGTATTGTTTGTGATCGTTTGCATATCACTGGCTGCTTGCGCGGCTCCCCCTGGATCGGCAAATGGATCAGCCCCATCGAGCGAATCCCAACCGGAGGCGGCTCAAGAACAAAGCACCACCTCACCCGAAAACGAAACCGGATCGACCTCAGATCGCTCGAATGCATCGCATCATTCCGATGTGGATTTGACTCATCTCGAAGTGGGCGATGGAAAATCTTCCACCAGTCCGCAGGCCGGATATGTATTCAGTTGTATGACCGAATTCAACGGCGGCGGTGCAACCGGAACAGGCAGTTGGATGAACGCTGACGGAACATGGGACGCGACGAAAAAAGCAGTTGTGGATGGTTCGGTGACGTGGCCTCATTCTTTTGAGATCACAATCCAGGGCGATCAACGCGTATTCACTGGCAACAACCTGCCGGACCACCCGACCGGGAATTACCCGATCTCACCCAGCGACGATGCGTATTCGGTGGACCGTAACCCGAACTCGATCAGCGAGCAAAACATCAGCTTTGGCATCCCGGCGAACCCGACAGCAGCAGCACAGCCGAACTGTGTGGGCGGTGAAGTGGGTTTCATGCTCTCGGGCGTGGTTATCTTCAACGCCTTCGATGCGGAAGGACGCGATGCAGGCGCGCATGAAGTGCAGGATGAATGCGATGGACACCCACAGGTCTCAGGCTTCTATCATTACCATACCCTGAGCGATTGCTTCGAGGATACCGCCAGCGGACATTCCGCTTTGATGGGGTATGCCTTCGACGGGTACGGCATCTACGGCTACTATGACGAAGACGGCGCGGAAGTGACAAACGAAGACCTCGATGAATGTCACGGCCATACACATGTGATCGAATGGGATGGGCAAATGGTGGAGATGTATCACTATCACGCCACGCATGAATTCCCATACACGGTCGGTTGTTTCCACGGCACGCCTTCTGTGCGGGCATTGACGGCAGGAGAAGGACCCGGCGGGATGAATGGCGGACAAGGGCAGGGCCAACCTGCTGGTGGGAACCAGCCTACAGGTCCGGTAGGAACCGGGCAGGGTCAACAGGGTCAGCCTCCGCAGGAAGCCATCACAGCCTGCACGGGACTCACACAAGGCGCATCCTGTTCGATCAACACACCGAACGGAACTGTGACCGGCACATGCGGCCTGCCGCCGAACTCGACTCAACTGGCATGTGTCCCCGCGGGCGGACCTCCATGACAACTGTCATGCCTGCTTGTGAAAACAGGCATGGGTGAAAGACGAAACGGATGACCCTGAACACTCCTGAAAGAATCGGAGCATCCGTAGAATGAAACCAGATCGAATGAAAGTGATTCGTATCAAGAGAAATGTTTTATCGAAGGAGATAACATGAAAACTAAAAAATATCTGTTTGTTTCGATCGCGATCCTGGTCGCCGCATTCCTGAGTGCGTGTGCAGGTGCAGCGCCCGACTTGACCGTAACCAACGGCGAGCCCGGAACCACAGTCATTGCACAGCCTCAGGTCGATGCCGGGAATCAAAGCCAACCCCTGGGTATCGTGCCAAATCAAGGTGCGCCGCAACAAGGCGGACCCGACCTGACTGCCGCGGCTGAAACCTTGGGAGTGACGGTCGAAGAATTACAGCAGGCATTGCAAGATGCGATCCCCGAAGAGTGCGCTTCTACAGATGGGCAGCCTGTGCAGGGAACCGATTGCCGCCCCGACCTGACCGTCGCTGCTGAGGCGCTCGGTGTGACCGCGGAAGAATTGCAAGCAGAATTAGGCAAAGCGGGCACTGGCAACCGCGAACGCGACTTGACCGCTGCGGCGGAAGCTCTCGGCGTAACGGTTGAAGAACTTCAACAGGCATTGCAGGATGCGCGCCCCGCCGAATGCACCGCTACTGACGGACAGCCCGCCCAAGGTGTGGACTGCCGCGCCGATCTCGAAGCTGCCGCTCTTGCTCTCAGTGTCACTACCGAAGAGTTACAAACTGCGCTCGGGTTTAATGATCGCGGTCCCGACTTTGCGGCTGTCGCAGAAGCGCTGGGCGTAACAGAGGATGAACTGCAACAGGCATTGCAGGATGCAACCCCCGAGGGATGCGTCGAAGGTCAACAGCCTGCCGAAGGAGTCGACTGCCGACCCGACCTTGAAAGCATCGCCACTGCGCTCGGCGTGACGACTGAAGCACTCCAGACTGCTTTGCAGGAATCTTTCCAGGGCGGCCGTGGACCGAATGGCGGTCATCCGCAGGGCGGACCCAATGACGGCAATGGACAGCCTCCACAAGGTGGCCCCGGTGGTAACGGACAACCTCCCCAGGGCGGTCCTGGCGGACAGAACGGTGGACAAAACGGTGGTCAGCCACCGGCTCCGACACAACCGTAAGCCTTCCTGTATGGTAGTTTTACGGGCTGCAAATTCTCCTGATTTTGCAGTCAAAGTCAGAGGCTTTGGACTCCGAAACTTCAAAGCGGACAACGCAAGTTGTCCGCTTTTGCTTTACGGTACAATGTGATTCTCGAATCCCACATGGAGGAACGATATGGCAGAAGAAGGCAATCATGGATATTGGGGCGATTTGCATCAACCGGATGCAACGCCTGAAAGCGCGGATTTCTCCGTGTTCGGAATCCCATTCGATGGCTTGGCGAGTGCGAGGAGGGGCGCGGCTCTCGCTCCCGAACGCCTGAGATATTGGTCCAGGCATCTTACTCCCTTTAGTGAAGACCGAACCCGCTTGAAAGGGCTGACGGTCTGTGACCTGGGGGATATCGAGATCGCCAACCCTGAAACGGACTTCGTAAAGGTCCGCCAGCGCGTCGAGACTTTACCGAACATCCCCATTATCCTCGGCGGCGATCATTCTGTCAGCATCCCCATCCTGCAGGGGCAGCGTGAACGTTATAAAAACCAGCGCCTCGGCGTCTTGTGGGTGGATGCGCACCCCGACCTGTGTGATTTCTTCGACGGTTCGCGTCTTTCACATGCCAACACCATGCGCCGCGCCCTCGATTTCGGCATCGAACCGCATGACGTCTGCATGGTTGGTTTGCGCTCGTGGGAAGACCAGGAGATCGATCTGATCGAGAACAGCGGCATTCACGTATATACGGCCGCCGCCGTTGCCGAACGCGGTATGAGGAACGTGGCGGACAGCGTCTACAATATCCTCAACGATTGTGATGCCGTCCACATCTCGCTCGATATCGACTGCCTTGATCCGTCTGCTGCACCGGGCACGGGCATCCCCGAGTTTGGCGGATTGACTTCACGCGATGTGTTGACCCTTATCAAGTCCACTCAGGATCTGTCGCTTGTCGGTCTTGATGTTGTCGAGATCGCCCCGCCGCTTGACCCTTCTGAATCCACGGTCTTTGCAGGCTTGAAGATCATTATGGAATATATTGCCGTTCATGCCAGGAAGCGGCAAAACAAAGGATGATATGGAAATAGATACCAACAAGATGGAAGTCGTCCGCAACCCCGCCGAGAACCGCTTCGAAGTATGGGTCGACGGCAAGCTTGCCAAACTCGATTACATCGAAAGTGACGATACCATTGTAATGACCCATGTCGGTGTGCCCATTGAATTCCGCGGGCAGGGCATTGCAGGGGTCATTACCAGGGCAGGCTTGGAGTATGCAAAGTCAAAGTCTCTGCGTGTGATCCCCATGTGTTCGTATGTCGCGGCATACCTCCGCCGCAATCCGCAATATGCAAATCTGATAAAGTATCGCGAAGGATGATGGTCCAATAAATTAAATAAAAAGACGCTCCGGAAAATTCCGGAGCGTCTTGATTGCTAGCCCTTCTCTTCGCCCCCATCTCCGCCGCTTTTGGTGGGAGCCACGATCTTTTTGAGCAGGTCGTACCAAAAGGATGAGCCTTGAGAGACTGCAACCGCCGTCAGACCGAGCCCGAGGAACTTCAATCCTACGAACGAAGCCCATGCGCCAAAGTTGCTCATTTCCGGGATGTCCGTCTGCCACCAGCCGAGTTTTACGATCTGCAAAGCCGATAACTGGTCGATGAGATCTTCCACATTTGCATCCGTCCCTTCCTGTTGTACAACCACCTGAGCCTGTGCAACCGCCAACGCCCGTACACCTGCATTGGTCCATAACGTTTGGGCAAGCTGAATACTGTCCGTGCCAAGCAGGAAGGTGAGCAATATCGAAAGGACAATGACGAAACTGCGCGCGTTCGTCTTGAACGTGGCAGCCGCCTGGTCCATCACGCCGGAAAAATACGCAGTGGTGCGCTTGCGCAACTCCTCCACCGTGTTCACGCCCTGCCCCACCCAGGTAAGCATCGCCTGCTTCCCTTCTGAATCGGGGAAGGCTTCGATCAGTGCCTTGAGTTCATCCAGCTCGAACTTCTTCGAGGTCAGACCGACAAAATCAAAATAAGATTCCACCAGAGTGGCAGCAGGGATCTTCTCCAGTTTTTTCGGCTCGGTCGCAGAGGTAATGAAACCGAACACGCCTTTATACCGAATGGGGCGCAGCGCTTCCAACTGCGGCAACTTTACAAAGTCACCCACGTGGTTGTCGCCGACGATCCGTTTCAAATGTTTTTCTAAAGACTTGCCGCGCGTTTCGAATGCTTCGTTGATCCACTTTGTGGTTAGAGAAATGATCGAGCCTAAAACATAATAGACAAAGATCAACCCAATGACCACTTCAAGAGCCTGAGAAATCGACATGTTGTTCTCCTTTGGTTGCTTTAATGTGCGTTCTCTTCCAGTTTTTCAAGCCATTCCAGCGGCTTGCCCCAACGGACCCGTTCACTGACACCTGCTTGCTTTCTCCCGGGCTTGTCCCATCTCGGCCCAGGCGGACCCGATTCTTCGTTCAACAAGCTTTTGACCCCCCACAATCCCTTATATTGTACCCATCCCGGCTCGGAATTCAAGAGGATGCACTGCCACTCCCTGACCGCCGGAAGCGACACCTTCCGCTCCGACATGACCCGCTTCAAATAGCTTGACGATTTGAGCATCGGCTCCATCGAATTCCTTCCTTGATAGCCCACCCGCAAGCCATCGCCGGTGGCGATCTCCATCGGCAAATGGATGACGTAATGGTCCATATCATCACGGAGGTTGTCGAAGGCGTGTTCTTCAAACAGCCGGATCGGATTGATGCGCATTTCCTCCAGCGCGATCTGGCGCGCCTTCTGGCTCGGGTTGAACAAAAGGAACAGGTAATTGATCAACCCGTCGAACCAGAAAAGGAAGCGTTGCAACCGCCCGGGATTGTACATCGAAGGTGAACGGATGACATCCGGTTTGCTGTAATTGGCGTGCGAACCGAGTGCTGTATAAATGACCGGATGCGTCGTCTCGTTTCCGTCCTTGTCCTTCGCCTTGATCATATCCTCCCACATCTCGAGATCCCCGGCGCCGTGTTGGGAAAGTAGAACGGCGTACGGATCATCATTCTTTAGACAGACTGTCGTCATTTCCCAATCACCTTCATGATGGTTGAATCCGTTCGCTGCCAGCCGCCAATCGTTGAAGGCATAGAAATAATGATATTGGAGAAATGCCCAGTAGTTGCCCTCTGCATCCGGCTCGCGCGTAACCCGCCCGTAATAGACAGGTTGGCGATGCTTCCTCAATATTTCTGCATACAATATGCCTGCCTGCCTTGCGATCGTTTCAGTCGCTTGGGAAAGCATATCCATCACGAGCCCCGGCCCCTCCGGCAGGATCTTTTCGATCATGAACTTCAATGTCCGCATGAGGAGGTAGAACAGGAGCAGCAGATAAAGCGGCAGGAGAACAAAATACTCGATGGCAATACTGACCCCCGGCATGGGGCGGAAGAATAACCACACCGGGGCGATCCCCAACCCGAGGAATAAAAACACAGCCAGCATGGCAGGGATGATCCGCAACCGGATCTGTGAAGCGAGCATGAACAGGACAAGCGCTGCCGAGAGTGAAGCGCCTACCGCGATCTCAACCCCCGCCACCCCAAGCGTGAACCAACCGATAATAAGACCAAGCGCAGACCCAGCTCCCCACCAGATCCACGCGTCAAAATCGTAAAGCGGCTTGTTCACAAAACGTAGAAAGAATTCATGGCTCTTCAAGGTGCCGATCTTGCCGACCAGCGGCTCGCTGATGTGACCGAATAACTCCGCAGCGCCCAATGGTCCGCTGGGAAAAAGCGTGCATTTTTCCAGATACGGTTCCACCGCCATGGGAAAGAACCGCTCGCTTTTTGCAAACCGCAGCACAGGCTCGTATTTTTTCAACAGCTCGAGATCGTCCATGAATTCTCTGGTATAAACGCGTTTATGAAACCGGCTGACCTTATCCAAAAGTTCCAATCCAATTTTAACGCCAAACCAGAAACCATCGTCCGCGCACCGGGACGGGTAAATTTGATCGGCGAGCATACCGATTACAACGATGGCTTCGTCCTGCCCATGGCGATAGACCGCGAGGTGTGGATCGCGCTTCGCTCCCGGCTCGATTCCACAGTCCGCATCGCCTCACTCGACCTCGGAATTGAAGCGGCTTTCGATTTGCATTCCCTCACCCGAGGCAAAGGATGGATCGAATATCCCAAGGGTATTGCCTCAGCTTTAATGAATGCAGGGTATGAACTAAATGGCTTCGATGCCGTAATGACCGGTGATGTGCCGCGCGGTGCCGGCCTTTCTTCGTCGGCAGCCGTGGAACTGGCTGTCGCCCGCGCCTTCGCCTGCTCCTCAAACCTAGATTGGGATGCCGTAACAATGGCAAAGCTGGCGCAAAACGCGGAGAACGAATGGGTTGGCGTCAACAGCGGCATCATGGACCAGATGGCAAGCGCTGCCTGCCGCGAAGGGTTTGCACTGTTCCTGGATTGCCGTTCACTGGAATTCCAGCACGCGCCCCTGCCAAAGGGAGTTTCCGTTGTAATTCTCGATACATCCACACGGCGCGGGTTGGTCGGCTCGGCATATAACGAGAGACGCAGCCAATGCGAAGAAGCAGCCCGATGGTTTGGGGTGAGGGCTTTGAGGGATGTTAAAGAAATTGGGGATTGGAACGTGCAAAGTGGTATAAGCGAGGTCGCTTTCAGACGGGCGAGGCATATCGTGACAGAAAACGCTCGTGTGCTCGAAGCCATTGAAACGATGAGGAACGGCGACGTAAAGCGCCTGGGCGAGTTGTTCAATGCCAGCCATGAGAGTCTGCGGGATGACTTCGAGGTGACCAACGAGGCGTTGAACACCATCGTAGCGTGTGCACAGGAACAGGATGACTGCTACGGTGCAAGGATGACGGGCGCAGGTTTTGGCGGGTGCGCCGTGGCGCTCGTTGCAGATGACAAGGTCTCAGCGTTCACCACATCTCTTTCCACTGCATACAGGCGGAGGTCCGGGCTTGAAGCGGCAATCTACGTCTGCAAGGCAAGCGAAGGGGCGGGTGTCGTCCAATTCGACGAAGGCGGCAGATCATAGGCAAACGAAAGCGATGTGATTTTCCGCGCTCCATGCGCTGGATTCTTTCGTTATCCAGGGAAAAATAAAAACGCTCCATCGCAGGAGCGTTTTTATTTTACAAAATGGAGTATCCGTTTATGTGTAAGCCATCTGCTCGACCGGCACA
>CAZYLM010000070.1:0-12278 GCA_964648645.1 uncultured Anaerolinea sp. | reverse complement strand
TGAGCTTGCCAACATCACGCCGTATTTCTTCTTCGAGTTCTTCCACATCCGACACAATGAGCAATTCCGAGCCCTTGGCAACATAATTATCCAGTTCACGGACAATGATGGGACCGGAGCGGTTCCAACCGAGGATCAATCCACGTTCAGGCTTGGGTTTGGCACCGTTCCCAGAGCGCTGGATCAGGTTCTCCTCCGGGGTGAAGCGCATACTCGAGAGTTGTATCTTGTCATCGTCTTCAGCAATGGCGAAAATCGAATCACCCGGCATGATACGGGTGTCCATCGCGGGGCTCAACAGAATCGAACCATCATCACGGCGAATGCCCATCACAGAGGAAGTTTCAAAAGCGAGCAATGCTTCGCCATAGGTCTTGCCCGAAAGTGCAGGCTCTTTCTTGAAATATATTTCGTCACCGCCAAAGTTCATCAATTCGGTGTAAACGACAGACAAGCCGCTTTGGCGCGATGTCTGCGCCACGACGCGGGCGATCAGATCAGTGGTAAGGATGGGCTGAACTGTATCTCTTTCGGAGAGCAGTTTCAACACATCCATGTTCTGTGGGTCACGGATCTGTGTGACGATGTGATATGGCTCGTCCCGTCGATTGGGGTTGTTGGTGATGGCCAGCACGCATTTGATGACACGCGTATCGGGGTCTTCGCCTTGCGACAGGACAATGATCGAACGCGAGGTATGCGGGCTGGCGATCTCGAGGTCGGTCATATCCATGGGGCTGCCAGAACGGCAAATGACGCGCGTGTTCTTCGAATCAGGGATGCGCTCCCTGATCGCATCCTCCATCTCGACCTTATCCTGTTCCGCCAATACGACAATGACGGCACCGCTCGTGCGACTCTCGTTTGCTGTGACAAGTTCGGAGATGACAGTAAAGATCTGCGGCGTCCAGCCAAGGATAAGAGTATGGTCGTTCTCCAGGACGATCGAACGCCCTTTGCGTAGATCGTCAATGCGTTCCTCGAGCCCATTACTTAAAATGCCGATCAGGGTCGAAACGATAAAGATACCGCCGACGGTGACCAAGAGCATGACGAGACGAAAACCGGGACCGGTATCCCCGCCCATGGTGCCCGCATCGAGCGTGCGCATCAGACTCATCCAGGCTGCCTCACCAAACGTCGGGGCATCCTCTCCAGCCATGGCAAGCGCACCGAAACGGATGACCGCCGCAGCAATGAAAATAATGACCAAGGATAACACGGCAAGCCCCCCGATCAATGCGCCTGTGCCGCGCGCCATGTAGTTGTCGAACCAGTATTGGAATCTTTGTTTGAAGGTTGGCGATTTCATAAAAGCAATCTCCTTGCGCCAGTCGAAATTTCGTTTATTATAAGAGCAATCACTTTCCCAACCAAGGAATAATTTCGTTGCAATTCACCGGTTCTTACCCATTTGGTACTTTTGGGTGCCAAACATCCAATAATGAACCGCCGAAAATAAACGTGTTTTATATCTGCCCGGTCTAATGAACTTATTAGATTTCAAAAGGTAACAACTGCCTGAAACAGTGTGTCTATCCCAATGAAATTATCGGTTACTTTTGCTGGTCCGCAAAAGGTAGAATTTATTCAAGAGAGAGGTGAATTATGTTCCAATTCGATGGACTCGATCGACGCAAGCAGGAAGACAAGGTGCGCTCTGAAGGAAGACTCCCTCCTGGTCAGTCATTAACTCAAAAGTTTCCCGTATTACACTACGGTCCCGTCCCCCCATTCAGCCCTGCCACCTGGGACTTCCGCGTCTGGGGTGAGGTGGAAGAGGAAAGACGCTGGAATTGGGAGGAGTTCAACCAACTTCCACGCACGAAGCTACATATGGATATACACTGCGTGACGCGTTGGAGCAAATTCGATACCGATTGGGAGGGTATTTCGGTCAAAACCCTCCTCGACCAAGGTTTGATCAAGATCAAACCGACTGCCACCCACGTGATGCAACATGCAGAATACGGCTTCACCGTCAATCTGCCGCTGGAGGTGGTTCTGCAGGATAACTTCCTGCTCGCAACCCATTTCATGGGTGAACCGATCAGCCCCGATCATGGCTACCCTCTGCGCGGCGTGGTCGGATTCATCCCCGGACGCGAAGATATGGAAACGCCTTACTTTTGGAAGGGCGCAAAATGGCTGCGTTCCATCGAATTCATGCCGCGCGACAAACGCGGGTTTTGGGAACAGGCTGGTTACCACAACCGCGCCGACGTCTGGCGTGAGGAACGGTTCGGATAAGGTAGACATCCGAGGTCGATGAGGCTTCGGATGTCTTTTTTACCGGTTTTCGTATTTCCCTTCCCTCCACGTGGACGGAAACCCATGAGTGGAGTATGATTCAACTGGTCTCGCGGTGGGAATCTACGCGCCGCCCAGGAGAATGAAATGAAAATCGACCTTGGCAAGATTTTTACCCGCGCCTGGCAGATCATCTGGAATAACAAGATTCTGTGGGTGTTCGGGATACTCGCAAGTTTTGCAAGCGGTAACCGGGGTGTTAATAACAATAATTCATCAAGCGGCAACCGCGATTTTTCCCAATTTACAGGCGATGCCGGGCGATTGGAAGAACGAGTTGTCGAATTCTTCCAGCAATACATGCTTATCATCATCGGTGTCTGTATTGCCCTGGTGCTTATCTCATTTGCCTTCTACGCCCTCGGGATGATAGGGCGTATCGGCATCCTCAAAGGCGTTTATAAAGTGGAAGGCGGCGCTTCATCCCTGATATTCGCCGAGTTGTGGTCTGAGTCTTTGCCCTTCTTTTGGCGATTCTTCGGTTTAAATTTCCTTTTAGGGCTGGCATTCTTCGTCGTTATCGTGCCCTTCGTACTGATTGGCGTTCTGACAAAGGGAATCGGGTTCGCCTGTCTTATCCCTATCATCTGTCTGCTCGTTCCCGTCGCATGGATCGTCAACGTCATCCTTGAACAGGGGCAAGCCGCCATTGTTGCGGAAGACCTTACCATACTGGAAGGCTTCAAACGCGGATGGGAGATCGCCAAATCCGATATCGTTGGGATGATCGTGCTTTCACTGGCACTTGGCATCGGCGGCGGTATCATCGGCTTCGTAATATCCCTGCCAATCATTGTGGCAGTAATTCCCGGCGTCATCGGTATGATGGGCTATCAACCGGGTGATACTATTCCCGCTACAGTTTGGGTCACCGTGGCCTGCTGCGGTTTGTACATGCCGATCCTCATCTTTTTGAACGGCGTCCTTACTGCCTACGTGAAAACCTCGTGGGCACTTTCCTACCTTCAATTGACCAAACCCACCCCACCGCCGGAAAATCTACCCATCCCTGCATAGGCTGATGCGTAAATTTTTTCTGACCCTTTTATCGGCAAGCCTGTTTCTTGGCTCCTTGATTCCCCCCGCCTCTGCGCAGGGGCAGGCTGCCGCTTCCGTTACTTTATACAACGTCGATGCATCCGCTTTCCCTGTTATTTCGGGATTTGTGGATGTGACCGACTCGAACGGGATATTCGCCTCGGGGCTTAAGCCGGAAGCTGTCACCGTGCTCGAAAACGGACAGCCCCTCCAGGCAGTGAGCTTCAATGAGATGGTGATCCCCCTGCAGTTGGCTGTTGCCTTCAACCAGGGTGAAGCCCTAGACGCCCGCAATGCAAACGGCATCTCACGCTTCCAACGTGTTTCGCAGATCATCATCCAATGGGCACAAGCGCGTCCGCCCGACATGCCCGATGACTTAAGCCTTGTCAGCCAGACGGGACCAGTCATCAACCATGCCCCTCCCGGAGATTTCATCGTTGGCTTACAGGGGTTCCAGCCTGATCTACGTCAGGCAACGCCCAACCTTCAATCGCTCGTTTCGGCGTTGGATGTGGTCAATGCGCAGACTCCGCGCATCGGGGTAAAACGTGCCGTGCTCTTCATCACACCGCAGATGGAAGACCCAAATCTCGCGGCGGATCTCGACCCCATCATTCAGCGTGCTGTTGAAAACGACATTCGGATCTTCGTCTGGTATGTGGATGCCAATACTACATTCACGACTACAAGCGCGGCGGTCTTCAATAACCTCGCCATTCAGACCGGTGGAAGCATGTTCCAGTTCTCTGGCGAAGAACGGTTTCCCGACCCCGAGGTTTACTTTGCGCCCCTTCGCCGGATCTATCAACTCAAATACGACTCGCGTCTGAATTCTCCCGGTCAGCACAACCTGGTCGTGCAGGTAGCCCTGCCGACATCAGAGACGGTCACCTCCACCGCGCAAATGTTCGATCTGAACGTTCAACCGCCAAACCCGATACCGGTTGCCCCGGCCATGCAGATCTCGCGCCGCGCCCCACCCGAAGACCCATTCAACACGGAAGTCCTTCTGCCCGAATCGCAAAAACTCGAGATCATCGTCGAATTTCCCGACGGGTATAAACGTCCGCTAACCCGCACCACCCTTTACGTCGATGGTGCCATCATGGACGAGAACACAACCGAACCGTTCAACGAATTTACCTGGAATTTGACATCCTATTCCAGCAGTGGCGAACATCAGATCATCATCGAGGCGGTCGATTCGCTCGGATTGAGCAAACAAAGCATGCCGCTGCCTGTGCTGGTGACAGTCATCAAACCTCCCAGCGGACCTGCCGCATTCCTGGCAAAATACCGCACCCAGCTCACATTTGGGGCAATTGTATTTGCGGGCTTCGTTCTTTTTGCCATCCTCTTGGGCGGCAGGCTGCGAAACCTTTCGCTGCGCGCCGTGCAGGCGGAGCGGCGAGCCCAAAACGACCCGCTTACCCAGTCGCTTCCGGCAATGAAAGAAGCGGCTCCGGCGGCAAAAGAGAAGAAGCCAAGGCGGCTGCCGAGACTCAAAAAGGAGAAACAGGCCAAAACACCGGAGGTTGAGGCGGCGGCTTCGCTTGTACGGCTGAACCCTGATGGTCAATATGCCGCCATTCCACCGATCCCAATGAATGGGAAGGAAGTCATCCTTGGAACCGACCCTGTGCAATGCACCTTAATCCTCGATGACCCATCCATATCCTCCGTGCATGCCCGCATCCGCACCACCGACGACGGCGGATATCTGTTACAGGATGTTCAATCCATCGCCGGGACCTGGGTGAATTTCGAGCCCATCCCCCGGGAGGGCTACCGGTTGGAGCACGGCGATATGGTAAACTTTGGACAACTAAAGTATCGCTTTATGTTGAGGAATTCACCTCCTCCACGTATTCCCAAGGTTACCCCAGTACACCCTGAAGAATGATCCGCACCACCCTTGCCCACCTACATGTAGCTGCCCTCAGTCACGCGGGACTCTCTGGCAAGAACAACGAGGACCGGTATGCTGTGTCGTCTTTCCAATTGGCGAAAGATGATCCGCGCCCCTCGATCTTTGCTGTGATAGCAGATGGCATTGGCGGTCATCGGGCCGGGGAGGTTGCCGCAGAGTTGGCGGTCAACTACATCGGCATGCACGTGGCTGAGAGCAATGCCCGCAAGCCGGTCAAGATCCTTGAAAACGCCATCCATGATGCCAGCCAGGCGATCGCCTCGCACTCGGCAGGCAAAGCAGAAGAGCATGGCATGGGCGCAACCTGTGCCTGTGTTTGGGTGATCGAGAACAAACTATACATCGCGTATGTGGGGGATTCGCGTATCTACCTCCTGCGTGGTAAATACATCCAGCAGTTGACCATAGATCATACCTGGGTGCAGGAAGCCTTCGAAAAAGGCATTATCACCGCCGAGCAGATGCGCGACCACCCGAACGTTCATGTCATTCGCCGCCACCTCGGCGGACTGCGCTTGCCCGAAGTGGATTTCCGTCTGCGCATCGACAATAACGAGACCGACGAGGAATCGATCAATAATCAAGGCTTCCATCTGGAGCCGGGCGATACGATCCTGATGTGTACCGATGGACTGACCGACCTGGTTTGGAACGACGAGATCCAGCAGATCATTCGCAGTAAACGCGATCTTAAAGCCGCAGCCGAGGGTTTGGTGGCTCTTGCCAATGAGCGCGGCGGTCACGATAATATCTCGGTCGTATTACTGGCAATGCCACGGGTGGAGGAAACCCTGCCAAAGAAAGGTTTGTTCGGCTGGTTGACGGGTGAATGATCTTCGCCACATTTTTGCAATAGATATTCAAAATAAAAAATCATCCCGATCACGGGATGTTTTTTTGATCCTGAAGCAAACCGAACGCCATTAGTCAGACGATTAATCCACCTGGTCCCCCTGTACCACCCTCTTTCCTTCATGGTCAATCTGCGGTGGCAGTTTGCACATAAAACAGTGCATTTATCAATTTCTGCTTGAATCTTGGAAACCGGATACCCACCTGAGGCCATCACACCAACAGCTCTTTCCTTTCCGCCCTTATGATGAAATTCAAGGACAACAGGATCAGCCTCGCCGCATTCTTCAGAAGGATGGGTGGAAAGATAATCCCAAACATGCGAGCCGCCTGCTTCCTTTCCTTGACGTTCTTCAAATGCCTCTGTTTGGCATCCCCTTCATACCAGTTCTTATTAAAATGTTTTCGGCAGTCACGGCAGGGTTTTTTGCCTGATCCCGAGAGCCTTCCACCTCCAGGCAAAAGCCTCATCATCTTTATATTGGTTACAGTGGTTGCATTTTTTCGTCTTGATCCTTGAAACCTTACCACGGTAGTGAAATTTTAAACCAAATGACCAGACTGGTTTCGTCTGGCCATTCCGATGGTGAGTCCGCTCAGGGTCGAACTGAGAACCTAACGCTTAAGAGGCGCTTGCTCTGCCATTGAGCTACGGACCCATTTCGTGCGGGCGGTATTATACCGCAAAGGGATATTGTGTCAATAAATACAAGTCAACTTTCCCTGCGCTGGACGGCATATAAACTCACCGGTCTCGCCACAAGAATCGCAACATATTAACCGCGGATGGTGACCCCGACTTTCGTCAACATGCGCGTCCAGGAGAATTTCGCCATAACCCGCTGTACTTATAGTGATGAGGCTGTAATAGACAAATTACTGCCATGAAACGACAGGCGTAATGTCATGCCCGCTGGTAATGGTGAGCATGTTGAGCAGGATGATCACGATAAAGACAAAACTGCGCGATCTTTGAAGGCATCTATTTTCTTGGCGGCGGTTTTGCCGAGCCTGCATGACCAATATCCCATTTCCACCCAAAGGGGAAAAATTACAATACAAGAATCTCCAAACATTTGAGAGGTGACGATGAAATCCTTCCTTGGTTGCAGCGGTTTTGCCCTTTTCATTACAACAGTGTTCCTGCTGGCGGTGACCTTTGCCTGCATTGCCACAGTAGCTGTCCCCCTGCTCGATCGGGAGAACATGCAGGAGATCGCCTGCCCGCCCGGCACGACTTTGGTCACAGGGTGGGAGGAAACCACTTACACCCGTCCCGGGGAGAAAGTTCTGTACGGGTATTGCGAAGACGCAGACGGCAATCGCTTCCCCGCCCAAGACCTTGGCTATGGCGCTTTAAAATTCTTTCCGAAGTACTTTCTCTATTCGCTAGGCATCTCATTTGTTCTCGTGCTATTTATCGTCATCCCGCTCTACTTCCTTATCCAATTCGTAAGAAGAAGGTTCTTTTCCAAAGAGAGCACCACCATCCCTTAAGAGTACCCGCCATATTGTATAATGCCGTTATGTGATGGCGGGTTTTATATGCCTGTCATCGAAAGGCGACATGTCGATCGTCATCATCATTGCGGGGATCATTGCAATCCTTGTCCTTTCGTGGCTGCTGTACGGTGAATTGACCAAGGAAGCACCAAAGGAGAGGAGCGGTTCGTCTTCCGACCATAACGAAGGAATTACAACCATCCTTCCTGCCGGTGTTGAACGCTTTAGACACTGGGCGGGAGACCGGCAACCGATCACCACCGAACGAGTAGGCTTCACCATTCTCTGGGGGATTTTCCTTGTTTCTTTAGTCAACCATTTATTTTCACACTCCGGGTTAACAGGCACATTGATCTATTTTCTCGTCATTCTCCCCCACGAAGCAGGGCATTTCCTTTGTTCCCCGTTTGGCTGGTTCCTGAGCATTGCGGGAGGATCAATCTGGCAGGTACTTTTATTCGTCCTTTTTGGCGCTGCCGCCATTTTACGCAAGAGGCAAAACGAAGCGCTGGGCTGGTGGTCGATCAGTGGACACAGCTTGATCAGCCTATCAACCTATATCGCGGATGCCAGCGCCCGCAGCCTGACCCTCATCCCCATTCCCGACCCGTCACGACATGACTGGGGAAATATGCTCGAATATCTTGGGTTGTTGAAATATGACTGGCTGATCGCGTATGTTGCAATCGTCCTTGGTGGCGCCGTTGTGATGTCTTGTGCTGTCGCAGGTCTGTTCTTCACCTGGTACAACCCAGAGATCCTGTTCACCTCACAAACGTCAGGCAAAGAAAAAGCGGCGGGTTGAACCGCCGCTTCATTCATATACAGAGATCAGCGCATCACTGCAGTGTACGCCAGAAAGAAAAGATACTGCGGGACAAAGCTGACGACGACAGTAATAACAGCGGTCAGCCCAGTGGTGAGTCCCAGCCATACTTCACGTTCGATGACCGGTTCGCCATCCTTCATGTACATGTTGACGACCACACGGAGATAGTAATATGCTGAGAGCAGGGATGTCACCACACCGATGAATGCCAGCCCGGGGAAACCGCCTGCCATGGCGGAGCGGAACAGATAGAACTTACCCACCATACCAAGGGTTGGGGGGAAGCCGATAAGGGAGAGCATGAAGATGGTCATCGCAACAGCCAGAGCTGGGTATTTCTTCGCCAGGCCAGCATAGTCTTCAATTTCAAGCCCCTTGCCTTCAGCTTTTTCGAGAGCGATGACCACACCCCAGGAACCAAAGTTGCTAAGGGCGTATGCCACAAGATAGAACATGCCTGCCGCTATTGCGGTGGACGCAACCTTCTCGTTCCCATAAGGGACGAATGCCATAAGAATGTACCCTGCATGGGCGATCGCGGAGTATGCCAACATGCGCTTGATGTTGGTCTGTGAGATGGCAACGAGATTGCCCACGATCATTGTCAAGGCGGAAAGCGCCCAAAGGATGTCGGTCAGGTCGGAAGAAAGAGCAGGGAAGGCGGTCCTGAACACTCGGAACAAGGCAACGAAACCAGCGATCTTTGCTCCGGCTGCCATGAAGGCAGTGACGGAAGTCGGTGCTCCTTGATAGACATCCGGAGTCCACATGTGGAAGGGAGCGGCGGCAACCTTGAAGCCGAACCCCACCAGCAAGAGAGCAGCCCCGATAGTGAGGAGTAAACCCGAGGTCGCACCTGAAGCGGCTTGGGCGAAGATACTCACTAAATGGGTTGAACCGGTCGCCCCGAAGATCAGAGCCGTTCCATAGACGACAAATCCGCTTGCATAGGCTCCGAGCAGGAAGTATTTCACACCGGATTCTTCAGATTGCAGCTTGCGGGAGATGGCGGAAAGTACGTAGAGCGGGATGGAGAGTAACTCGAGCGCAAGAAAGACGATAATCAGGTCGCTGGCTTGCGCCATCAGCATCATGCCGGTGAGACTAAACAACAGCAGGGTGTAGTATTCACCGCGTTCGATACCCATACGCTTGGTGTAGCCGTAGGCGAGGGCAATGGCAAAAAGACCGCATCCAAGCAGGAGGATGTTCGCAAAGGTCGAGAAACCATCAAGAGTGACCATCCCGCTGAAGCCGGGGCTTTCGACACCCGTTTGTGTGATCGAATAACCAAACGAGATGGCAATGCCCAATGCCGAAAGGAAGGCAGTGATGCCCTTGCGGCCTTTTGGGATGAAAAGGTCCACAATAAGCAACAGACATGCCCAAACGGTCAGGATGAGATAGGGGATGAGTGTATAAAAATCAGTATAGGTTGGTTGCGTCATGAACGCTCCATGTCTTCGTCATTGCGAGGAGGGGTTCTCCCCAACGAAGCAATCTCATGGTCAAAGTTGGAGATTGCTCACTGCACTGGCGTACAGCGCAAGCGTCGGGCAAAGAACAAGAACGCCCTCGCAATGACAGTAATTGATTACAAAGGCAAAGCAGACAGCAACTTCTCCACCGCGGGGGCGAGGATGTCGAAGAAAGGCTTGGGATAGAGTCCGATCCAGAACATAAAGATAACAAGCGGAACGACAGTGAGAATCTCGCGCCAGTTGAGGTCTTTGAGTTCGTGGTGATGGGTGATCTCACCGGCAGGTCCGAGGAAGACCTTCTGGAACATGTAAAGAATATAGACCGCAGCCATAATGACGCCGAGCGCGGAAAGGCCCGCGTACCAGGGGCTGCCAATGGCTTTCGAACCGAAAGCGCCAAGCAGGATGGTGAACTCACCCACAAAACCGTTGAGACCGGGCAAACCCATCGAAGAGAGCGAGGCGATGAGCATGATGGTGCCGAAGATCGGAGTGATCTTCCACAGACCACCGTAGACTTTGATCTCACGGGTGTGAGTCTGTTCGTAGATCATACCGATGAGAAGGAACAATGCACCGGTGCTCAAACCGTGGTTGACCATTTGTAGTATCGCCCCAGCCACGCCTTCTGGGTTGAGTGCGAAAAGACCAAGCATAACGAAACCGAGGTGGCTCACCGAGGAATAAGCCACCAATTTCTTTACATCAGCTTGGGCGTAGGAGACGGCAGCGCCGTAGATGATGCCAATGGTGGCAAGAAGTGCGATCACCGGAGCGGCTTTTACCGTGGCATCGGGGAAGAGTTGGAGATTGAAGCGCAGGAAGCCGTAGGTACCCATCTTCAACAATACACCGGCAAGGATGACAGAACCGGCGGTCGGCGCTTCCACGTGCGCATCAGGCAGCCACGAATGGAGAGGCCACATCGGGACCTTGATGGCAAAGGCTGCCGTGAAGGCGATGAAGAGCAGCATCTGAGTGCCAGCGGGAATCTTGCCGGTTGCGTATAAATCCGGCAGGCGGATCAGTAAGTCTGGAACGTTGAAGGTATTCTGCGCCTGAATGCCGAGGTAGATGATCGCCAAGAGCATGAGAATGGAACCTGCCATCGTATAAAGGAAGAACTTGACGGCGGCATATACGCGGCGTGGTCCCCCCCAGATACCGATGAGGAAGTACATCGGCACAAGTGTAAATTCCCAGAAGATGTAGAACAGGAATAAGTCCTGTGCGAGGAAGACGCCGGTCATGCCTACTTCCAGAAGAAGGAAGAAGATCATGAAATCCTTCACGCGTTCGTCAACGGCTTTCCACGTGGAGAGAATGGAAATAGGCGTGAGAAAAGCGGTGAGCATCACAAGCAAGAGGCTCAAACCATCCACGGCGAGATAGTAGTAGATGTTCCAACCCGCAACGTGGATCCACGCATATTTGGCTTCGAGCTGCAGGTCGGGGTTCGATTTGTCGAACATCGAGAAGACCCACAACGAAACGGCGAACGTGACCAGCGATGTGCCCAACGCCGTCCAACGAATGGCGGTTTTCTGCTCGGCATTGATGAACAAAAGCACGAGCACACCCACCAGCGGAAGAAAGGTCAGGAGTGTAAGAGGTTGCAAAAGAAATTCCATGTTCTATCCTCGAATGAGAGATGCAAGTAACGAGTTACAAGTTGCGGGTTACTTGAAGATGAGGTAACCCAGAATCAAAACCACGCCCAATAAAACCGAAAGGGCATACGAGCGGACAAAACCATTTTGGACCTTACGAACATTGCCGGAGAGCCATTGCGTGAAGGTGCCCCAGCTGTTGAAGAAATTGTCGATGCCTTGTTGGTCGGCATAGCGGCTGAGGGCAACTTCACTCAGCCAGTTATATGTACCGGCAATGACGGTGTCATGCACAAAGTCGTGCCAGAAACGCCAATCTACCACATCAGCAAGGAACTGAGACAGTTTCTTGAATGGAGTCAAAATAAGCACGCCGTAGCCTTCGTCTACAAACCATTTGTTTTCCATGCCGGTGAAGACGAAGCCGAGAGGTTTCTTAAGCGGGTCTGGTTGGCCAGCTTTGAGCGGGTTACGCCCATAAATAAGCCAGGAGATGAAGATGGCAAGGAATGCCAGTGCAGTGGAGATACCGGCAACCTGCAAATTCAACGGCAGCCCCTCGACTTCACCAAGCGTATGCTCAAGCCAGTGACCGAGATTGTGGAAGCCTTCGAAAGGAAGGTTCAACGCGCCTCCGACTACGCTCAGAACTGCCAGCACCATCAGCGGCACGGTCATCACCTTTGGGCTTTCCTGCGCGGACTTCGCCGCGTCGGTACGGG
>CAZYLM010000069.1:0-12447 GCA_964648645.1 uncultured Anaerolinea sp. | reverse complement strand
GTAACCGCCCGCTTACAAGGCGGGTGCTCTGCCGATTGAGCTACGTCGGCAAGTTACTAAGCGGACAGATTATACCAAAACAACACTGAGCGTCAAGCAATTTCCACCGCAATGAACCTGAAACGAAGGCTGGAAAACTCCCCCTTGACAGGCTGTCCTGCTTCGTTTATTATTAGAACAAAAGTTCTAATATGCAAAATACCGATCAAATTGACCTGATGTTGAACGCATTGTCTGAAATAATCGAGGAAGAAAAAGGGAAGAAGACCTCGCCTCAGACTCCATCCGAGCCTGCCCTGCCCAAACTGGGGCCGATTCTCGCTGGAATCTCCCCCCTACCGTCAGAAGCTCTCTTCCTCGGCATGGCAAATGATGGGCTGCCGGTCTTGCTCAATTTGCACGACCCGGTCCCCGGTCCGATTCTGATCGCAGGAAATCCATCCAGTGGAAAAACGCGTTTCCTTCAAACGGTTGCACGAGCAGTGGATATCCTGCACACCCCTGAACTGGTCCAGTATGTGATCATTTCAAACAATGCCGATGAATGGAAAGAATTCTACAAAGGGAAGAATAACGTTGGCATCTATCGTTCTGGCGATGAAAACACTGTCGAACTGATCCGATCCCTAGTCACATGGGCGCATAACAACAAAGGCGATGGACAATCCATCCTCCTGTTCGTCGATGAATTAGGCGACATCACCAGGCTCGATGAACAAACCCAACAAAACCTGCGCTGGCTCCTCCTGCGTGGACCCAGTCGTCGCGTTTGGACATTTGCAGCCATGAGTGCAAACGACGCGGAAACCATGGCTGAGTGGCTGGAGTTTTTCCGCACCCGCCTCTTTGGATTTGTGGAAGAGCACGATACTGCAAAACTGCTTACCGGCAATTCCACCCTTAACCACCTCTCCCCTGGCGAAGAATTCGCCATTCGCGAAGGCGATCAATTACTCAAGTTCTGGCTTCCCACCATCGGATGAAGAAAGGCAGACTTTATGCACACCGGACTTTTATGGTTTGATAACGACCCCCGCACAACCTTGAGTGTAAAGATCCAGAAAGCAATGGATTACTACAATAAGAAATTTGGTCGCAAGCCCAACCTATGCCTGGTGCATCCCAGCATGATGGAAGCGCAAAAAGGTCAGATCGAACTCGACAAGCTAGTTGTCCGTGCTTACCGATCCGTCATGCCGGGCCATTTCTGGATCGGTTCTGAAGATCAAAAATAATTCTTGAAGATCCCCTATCGACAGCCAATGTTACTAGGCATAGGACCCTAAAAGTCAAGCCGAGGTATGGACTTTCCTTTCGCCGCCATATCTCCTTGTGATCCCTCCTGTAAACTGGCGTACAGGAGGGATTTTTTTCGAAACATTATTAGGATAAGAAACTGCCTTCCAGGAATTTGGAAGGCAGTTTCTTATCCCATCATCACAACAAATGCAAGCGCCTGACTTTCCGTATGGCTCAGACTCACCGACCAGGTCGTTATCCTCAAGTCATTTGCCAGCCTCTCCCCCTCCCCGTATAAAACCAGATACGGCGCTTTCAGTTCATCCGAGCGGACTTCGATATCAGTCCAGTTCACTCTGCCGATCCCGCATCCAAGCGCCTTTGTAGCGGCCTCCTTCGCAGCGAAACGAGCCGCCAAGGAGGATGTACGCCCTTTACATTCCTCTTGCTCGTATTCGGTAAAAACACGGTCAAGAAAACGTCTCCCATGCCGTTCAATCGCTTCAGCAACCCTGTTTATATCGATCAAGTCAACACCGGTTCGTAAAATCACGAATTTCCGCTCTCCAAGTACACATCGATCCTACGGCCCTGCTGTAGCGATTACAAGCCGCTCCAGGTCGATGTACTTCCGCGCCACTTCGACCACATCATCGCGAGACACGCTACGAACCAATTCCTCATAACGCTGGTAATAATCCATACCTAGGCTGTAACGGTGGATGCTCAATATTGCACCAGCCACACCTCCATTCGACTCAAGGGTTAAGGGCAGGCGCCCGATAAAATTTGCCTGACTGTCGCCAAGCTCATCCTTTGTCACGCCGTTCTTCACAAACCGTTTAAGTTCCTTTTCGATCAAACCCAACGCTTTGGTCAAATTCATTGGGTTGACACCCGCCGCCACTTCCCAACTGCCGGGGCCAATTCCCGAATGTAAACTCGAATAAGCATAGTAAGCCAGCCCGGCTTTTTCGCGTACTGCATCACCAATTCGCCCCATCATCCCGAACTGTCCCAACACAGAATTCCCAAGCGAAGCCGCCATGAAATCAGGGCTTTTGCGGTTGGGTCCCACAGTTCCAACCACCAAGTCTGATTGAGACTTGCCTGAGATCGGGTGATGTTCCCTGATCGTCTTCCTCACCCGTGTAAGCGGAGGAAGAGCGGGCGGCTCCTTCTGGCTTGGAGCTTTCCAATCACCCAATGCTTTTTCCGCCGCCTCAACCGCTTTCTTCGGGTGGATCGCTCCCACAATGGCAATGACCAACCCTCGAGGTCCGAAGGTGAGGCGATGAAACTCAGCCAGGTCTTCCCGGGTGATCGATTGGATCGTCTCAACGAACCCGTCGGTGGGTTTGCCGTACGGGTGATCGGAATATAGATGCCGCTCAAATATGAGGTCGGCCATATCCGATGTATCCTGTGCGCGCAAGGCAAGCCCGGTAAGTAATTGGGTCCTTAAACGTTCCACTTCGTCGTTCGGGAAAATAGGCGTTCGCAGGGACTCGGAAAGGATATTGAAAAGAAGCGGCAGATCCTCTACCAGCGCCCGTCCGCCAAAGTTGACGTTATGAACTCCCGAGTCGATGCCGAGACTCGCCCCCACTGATTCGAGCTCATTATAGATATCATCAAAAGTCCGCTTTTGTGTTCCACGCATCAACATGCTCGAAACAAAATCTGCCAACCCTAGTTTTTCGTCTGTTTCAAAAATGGACCCGGCCGGCAGATAACCGCCCATGTTCACAGAAGGACTGTTGAAATTGGAACGAGCAAGGACGGTAATGCCGTTCGAAAGTGTCGCCTCATATACATCCTCTGGGCTGGGGAAGGACATTCTAGTCTTCTTTGCCATTTATGCCGCCTTCCCTTGGGGAATGTAGACTCCAACCACACGCCTGCTGCTTTGAAAGTAAGTTTGTGCAACACGTTGGACATCACGCGGAGTGACTTTAGCAAGCTTTTTCAGATAGTCGGTGTACCAACTATAATCGGAGAACATCGAAGTATGCCCCATCCAGAATGCCTGATGCGTGATGTTCTCGCTCCCATAAGCGAAGACGGCGCGTGCCTGTTTTACCGCCCGCTTGATCTCTTCCTCGGGCGCAAGCTCATCCTGCATCCGTTTGATCTCATCGTCGAGCGCAGACAGGGTTTCTTCCGGTTCTTTGTCCGGGCGGTGGACAATAGTAAAGCGGTACAAAAATGGGTCGATCGTAGCCTCAGCCCATCCGGATACATCCACAGCGAGTCCCTTATCAACGAGGGCACGGTAGAGCCGGCAGGTTTTATATGAGAGACCGCTTGCACCGTTGAGCAGGCTTTCCAGCACTTGTAATGGGAAATAATCAGGATGATTGGCGTTTGGGAACGGGTAGGCAATCTGCGTGAACTTCGTTTCACCGGGTCCTTCCACGGTCAACCGCAACTCGCCTTTCCTTTCAGGTTCGGGGCGGGCTAGCCTGGGTGGAACCTTCCCTTCGGGAATCGGTTCAAACAGCTCACGGATACGTTTGAGCATGTGCCTTGTGTCGAAATCTCCCGCCACGCAAAGGACCGCATTGTTTGGGACGTAATAGTCGCGATAGTGCTTGAAGAGTTCATCCCGAGTCATACCCCGCAGGTCAGCCATATCGCCGATGATCTCATGATGGTAGGGATGCACGCGAAAGGACGCATTTTGCACAGCCTCGCTCAGGAGAAACATCGGTTCATTCTCGGAACCTTCGCGTTCAGAAATAATGACCGTTCTCTCGGACGCAACCTCTTTAGGGTCGAAAAGACTTTTTGTCATGCGGTCAGATTCGAGACGCAGGGCAAGGTCTATTTTAGACGCAGGCATGGTCTCGTAATAGCGTGTGGAATCCCGTGAAGTGGAGGCATTCCATCGCCCCCCTTCGCGGGAAATGGATTTATCCAACACACCACCTGGGAATTTCTTTGTTCCTTTGAACATCATATGTTCGGTCCAATGAGAAATGCCAGTTCGCCCGGTCGGCTCATCCCGTGAACCGACCTTGTACCAGATCCACGAAGAGATGATGGGAGCGGTGTGGATCTCCTTGAGCATGACCTTCATACCGTTCTTCAATTGGACTTGCGAAACAGGATATTTCATCAATCTCCTATGTTTTATGGACAGATCGGTTGTCCATCCATATCAACTGCCGCTGGGTTAACCACACAATAAATGGGTTTGATAACGTCCTGCAGCCCGATAAAAGGTTCATTCAACTGGGTGGCACTGAGCGGGATGTTCACCGGCACATTCAGGGTGACTGGAACCTGCTTATCGACAGGTACCGTGAGATTCAATGTAATCGGCAAAACAGTCCCTTGAGGCAGGACGATGGTGGTGTTCGCCTGGGTAATGTTCAAGCCTCCGGTGTTCACCGTAACCTTTGCATTCGTGATGGTGACATCCTGACTGAGAGTGACGTTGGTCGCCTGGTTCAGCTGCAGGTCGAATTTAACCGGGATGGTGGCATCAACTACAACATTGGTTTGGATGCTGGCACGTTCCATCTTTTCAAAATTCGAATATAAACCCCCGGGCAGGTCCATTAATGCTGTGCTCGCGCTCATCACTTTCTGCATGTCGAGTTTGAGACGATAGACGCTGATGACGAGGACGACCAACACCACCACCATTAGTACATTGATGGTGAGGGATATGATACTTGCTGTCGTCCAAAAACGTGAATACCAGACAGAGACCCCGGCTCCAACTGCTGGATTCAGCCTCGGACTGAAATCTGAAGCGGGAATATTTTCCGGCTCAAGGCTGGCCATTGGTGTCGGACTAGACGTGGAAGATTTTTGCCCTGCTTCTTTTTTTCTCGGAAGGTTATTCAAGAGGGCGTTTTTATCCGCACCAGGGCTGGATGCCGGGGGAGCTCCGCTCTTTTCCTCGCGTTTCACGGTGTCCTTCTTTGGAAGGCGAGAAAGCGGGATGAAACTCGCAATGAGTTTGCGGAATTTTTCCACAGGATCTTGTTTCTTCGGCTCTTCGTTCATAGTGGCTCCTGTTTCTATCTTTACACTCGTGACATAATCTTAACATAGTTGACCAGAAGGCGCTGGTTTGTTGTAATATGAATTCAAAGTGAGAAAAACTTGTAGGGGTTTGGGTTTTCCAATATAATGCGATAGTTTGTGTCCAATTTAAGGAGAGATAATTGTGGAAAATCCATATACTGTCGCTGTAATCGGCGCGGGACCTTCCGGAATATTCGGAGCGCGCGAACTGGCGAATAACAATGTACGCGTAACACTACTGAATCGGGATATCAAGGCGGGGGGTCTTGCTGAGTACGGTATCTATCTCGAAAAACACACCATGAAAGAGGGTCTACGAAAACAGTTCCGCCAGGCCCTGGACCTGACGAATCTGGACTATTTCGGAAATATTTCCATTGGCGTGGGCGGGGATTTCACACTCGACCAGATCCGGGCTTTCGGATTCGATGCAGTGCTGGTTACAGCCGGCGCGCAAGGTACGAAGAAGCTGGGGCTACCCGGCGAAGAATTGGAAGGGGTTTATCACGCCAAGGATGTTGTTTATCACTACAACAAACTTCCTCCCTTCAGCCAACGCAAATTCCGCTTCGGTAAAAAATGCGCCATCATCGGCGCGGGAAACGTGATGGTGGATATCGCGCGTTTCCTCATCAATTATCAAAATGTGGAAGAAGTGACCGCTGTGGTAAGACGGGGTCCAGCCGAGGTCAACTTCACAAAGGAAGAGATGAAGCACATGATCTCTTATCTCGACCTGGACGAGTTCGAGATGGAGATGGCGCGTGTCCGACCAGCGGTAGAAGCGATAAACCAGGACCTGCAAGTCGGGCGAAATAAGATCATGGAAGCGCTCGCAAAAGCAGACCCAAAAACCGCAAACGCGAAATTCCGCTTCAACTTCCTTGCCTCCCCCAGCGGCATGATTGGTGAAAACGGATCAATGACGAAACTTGAAGTGGAGGAGAATATCCTGACCGAACGGGATGGGAAGACCAGCGCCAAAGGAACCGGAGTAAAACGCATTCTCGATGTGGATACGGTTATTTTTGCCATTGGCGATCAGGTGGATGCAAGCTTCGGTCTGCCTGTCGAATGGGGCGAGTTTGTCAAGAACAAGGAACCGAAATTCCCTGTGGATGGCATCTCGTATGAATCGCAAACAGAAGGCGTCTTTGTAGGTGGCTGGTCGCGCAAGGCAAGCGAAGGTTTAGTAGGCTACGCCCGCAAGGATGGGACCAATGCTGCCAAGGCGGTGTTGCAATATCTTCAAACCAAATCCCCTTCGACCATCAACCCGGCTTTAGTAGCTGAGAAAATAAGATCCCTTTCCAAACCGATCATCACAAAGGAAGACCTAAAGCGGCTGGAAATTGTCGAGGCAGAAGAAGCCAGCAAGCGTGGACTTGAGGAATTCAAGTTTGCCAGCAACGAAGAGATGCTGCAGGCAATGGGATTGGTCGAGACGGCGTAAACTTCCTTTTGAGCAATAATCTATCAATAAAAGCGACAGCTGTTTTCGAAAACGGCTGTCGCTTTGTTTAACATCCAATCTTTTCAATCAATGTAATATAACCTGTTGTCTTATAAAGACTTATTTGTTGACCATCGTCTTGCAAATACTCTGCCAACAAAGGCTTAAGGGGGTAATAAGTAATCCGATAACATGTATTCGTTTCCATAAGATCCCAGGTGTGCTTCTCCAACCCGAACGCGTATCGCGTAGTACCGTCCGTCGTATCCACTCCGTACTCAGTGCAATATGTCTCGTTGCATTTTACAAGGGTCTCTGTCTTTTCAAGCACCTGGGCGAGTACCGTTTTGTCGCCTTTCACATAAGTATTTAGTGTGACAATTCCAGAAATAAACCCAAAAAAGAGCAAGAGGATAGCCACACAACCAAGGGAATGCCGTTTGATAAAACCTTCCTTGCGCCTCTTTTTAGGCAGGTAATTGAGCATCAAATTACCACCCCCCAGAACAAAACAAAAACCGATAAAGAAAAGGCTACCGGAAAATGCCCGGATCGGCGAAGCTTCATAAATGATATCCATCTTCAAACTCCACTAAAGTGATTTGATGCACCCGTTCGCAGCCATTTCCCTAACCTTTGTGTCGGAATAACCGAGCATTTCTATTAATATCGAATTGGTGTGTTCTCCCATTAAAGGTGGCGGGAGACGATACGATACAGGTGTGCCTCCCATCTTAAGCGGCGAGCCGACAAGAGGCAATTCCCCAATGGTGGGATGCCCCATCGTCAGGAGCATCCCCCTCTCTTTTACATGCGGCATCGAAAAGACCTGCTCGAAGTTATTAATGGGACCACATGGGAATTGTCCACCAATAAGTGATATCCATCCATCCACGGTATTTTCCAGGAAAACCGGCTTGAGCAAGCCGATCAAAAGATCGCGATTTTGGACACGGGCAGAATTGGTCGAAAAGCGGTCATCAGATGACCACTCAGGTTTGCCAACCACCCTGCAAAATGTCTCGAATTGTTTGTCATTTCCCACAGCCACAACGAACCAGCCATCTCTGGCTTGAAAGCTTTGATACGGGACAATGTTTGCATGAGCATTGCCGTAGCGTTTGGGGTCTTTCCCCGAAATCAGAAAATTGCTTGCCACATTGGCGAGCCATCCCAACTCCGAATCAAACAGAGCAATATCGATGGATTGACCCTCACCCGTGAACGACCGTGCCTGCAGGGCAGCCAGAATCGAGATCACCGCATTCTGGCCGGCGAATAAGTCCGCCACAGCCACACCGACCTTCATCGGTTCACCCTCCGGTTCGCCGGTGATGCTCATAATCCCCCCCATCGCCTGGATCATGAAATCATAGCCGGGCATATCTTTTAACGGTCCGGTCTGACCGAAGCCCGAGATCGAACAATACACCAGGCGTGGATTAAGTTCATGAAGAGCCTCAAAATCCAACCCGAATTTTTTCAACGTGCCTGGGCGGAAATTTTCAACCAGCACATCGCTTTTTAGCGCAAGCTCAAGCAGAGCGTTTCGACCTTCTTCCGTTTTCAAATTCACCACAATGCCCCGCTTGTTACGATTGACACACAGGTAATAAGCGCTTTCTCCGCCCGCAAACGGAGGTCCCCACCCACGGGTCTCATCGCCTTCGGGAGGTTCCACTTTGATGACTTCCGCTCCCAGGTCGCCGAGAACCATCGTACAATAAGGACCAGCCAGCACACGGCTGAGATCGAGCACGCGAATATTTTGCAAGGGTTGCATTAGGCTCCTCTTACCGTCATTGCGAGGAGGGCGACACTTGTACCAGCACACAAGTGCGGGTGTAGCCCGACAAAGCAATCTGCTAGTCAAGAAAGAGATTGCTTCGCCGCGAAGATCATGGGGCGGCTCGCAGCGACAAAACTTTGATATGAAACGCGACTTGTATTTTAGCAAACCAATTATCAATGCGGCAGGATCGTTGGGATTCACACCCGACCCGCGCAATGGGATTCCCTTTGGATCTTTCGGCGCATTCGTGACAAATCCGCTCTCGCTTCGCCCGCGCCTGCCAACTTCCCATCCTGCCCTGGTCGAATTCCCAGGCGGCTTCCTCCTGCACACGGGCTTGCCCAACCCAGGGTTTCATGCAGCGCTAAGAAAGTATTCCGCCAAGTGGAACCGTGCTGAACTCCCGGTCGTTATCCACTTAATGGCAGACCGACCTGAAGAGACTCAGAAGATGGTGCGCGAATTGGAGACGGTTGAAAACGTCATGGCGGTCCAGCTTGGTTTTGCTCCGCTTTTGGCAGACGACATTATCCTGATGAATTTGGAAATGTGCTTGGGGGAGATCCCGCTCATCTTTTCTCTCCCCCACGAGCAGGTACTTGGATTGGGCCGCCGCTTGATCGATAGCGGGGCAAGCGCGATCAGCATCGCTTCGCCGAGAGGTGCACTCCAGGATGCTTCGGGAAAACTGGTCACCGGCAGGCTGTATGGGCAGTCTTTATTTCCACGGTCATTGGATATCGTTAGCTCAGCGGCGATGGTCGGGCTGCCGATCATCGCCGCGGGAGGCATTTGGTCTCAGGCAGATGCCGATGCCATGCTTCGGGCGGGGGCAATGGCTGCCGAAGTCGATGCCCGACTATGGGTCCCGAATGAGGCGGCGTTTTAGACAAGGAAAATCTACCGGAGAGACAAAATTCTGTATGGTAGAAAGTGGCTGGAGCAGAGGAATCCCAAAAATAAAAAAAGAGCCCCATCTTACGACGAGGCTCTTTCATTAGGTTGGGTTAGAGAACCACAACATCCGCGGCTTGCAAACCTTTGGGACCTTGTTCGATGGTAAATTCCACCTTTTGGCCCTCTTGAAGGTTCTTGAAGCCTTCGCCGCGAATCGCGGAAAAGTGGACAAAGACGTCGGGTCCGCCGTCTCGCGCAATGAAACCGTAGCCTTTGGTCCCATTGAACCACTTCACCGTGCCGATGATACGTTCAGCCATATTTGCCTCCTGAGCAAAAGAAAAAATGTGGGTGACGCAGTTGTGTTCATCGGGTGGTAAAAAAATACGGCTCAAGGTCTTGCTTTGAGCCGTCGTCTTCTTCCTTCCACAACGAAAACCTCTTGCATCCTTCAAGGCTTAATTTATCATTAAATTCAAATCTTGGCAATTATTTAACCGGATCAAGGACCAGGATTGGGATCCTCCTTGGAGCGGCCCTGTCTTTGTATTTTTCATATCCTGCGTAATAAGCCAACGCCAAGTTCCAATAATGTCGATATTCTTGATCTTCGACCTCACGCGCTAAAAAACGGAAAGCCTGTCCCTTTTTAATGACCTCGCACTGGGGGTCGGCGACTAGATTGTAATACCAGCCTGGGTGGTTCTTTCTTCCAAAATTTGTTCCTATTAGAATGATCCGGTTTTGTTCAAACAGCCCAACAAGCGGAAGAATGCGAGATTGTTTCGTCTTTGCCCCGACCATTTTGAGTTGAACCATGGGCAGCCCAACGATTTCGGAAATGCTATGCCTCCCCCCGGTGATCTTGAAGAACACGGCATCTGCCCGATGAAGAATCAGCGAGAGAATGGCGGAAACCATGCGCAGCATCAGAAAACGATGTACAAATTTTTGGAGCGAATTAGGTCTTTTATCCAAGTTTATTTTTCCAGCCAGATCGTGACGGGACCGTCGTTGTGGATCTCGACTTCCATATGGCTGCCAAACTTTCCCGTCTGGGTTGGGACTCCGTGAGAGCGCAGGAGTTCAACAAATCGATTTACCAGCGGTTCGGCAACATCCGGCAGGGCGGCATCGATGAATGAGGGGCGGCGTCCCTTTCGGCTATCCGCATAGAGAGTGAATTGTGATACAACGATGGCTTCCCCTTTTACGTCCAGCACCGAGAGGTTGGTCTTGCCTTGCTCATCCTCAAAGATGCGCAGGTTCGCGGTTTTTTCCGCAAGGAACTGGGCATGCTCCTCCCCATCGCCATGACCGACACCCAATAAAACCAGTAGACCTTTTCCGATTCTGGAAATGGTCTGCTTATCGACACGAACGCTTGCTTTGGAAACTCGTTGAACAAGGAGTCGCATGGAGGGTGGAATAACAAATCGGTAGTTAGTGGTTTGGTAAAACCGATGTACCAATTCCCAATTTACAAACTTACGGCAATTCCATTGCCTCGCGCACTTCCTTCATCACTTCTTGCGCAATGATCCGGGCACGTTTGCCGCCGTCGTTGAGGATCTCTTGCACTTCAGCAGGTTTGGATTCAAACTCGGCGCGTTTGGCGCGGAAGGGCTCGAGGTGTTTGTTGAGATTGGCAGCAAAGCGCAATTTGCAGTCCACGCATCCGATGCCGGCTTTACGGCACTCGGTATTGATCATCTCCACTTCGTCTTTGGCAGAGAAGAGTTTGTGCATGGTGAAGACATTGCAGACATCCGGGTTACCGGGGTCGGTCTTGCGCATGCGTGCCGGGTCAGTGACCATCTCACGGACGCGTTTGGTGGTCTCTTCGGGGGTCAGCGCCAGTTCGATGTGATTGTTGAGACTCTTGCTCATCTTTTCTTTGCCGTCGATGCCAAGGACTTTTTTTACTTCGGTATGCTTGACCTGCGGTTCGATGAGCGCCTTGGTGTTATAGCGGTAGTTGAACGAGCGGACGGTCTCGCGCGCAAACTCGATATGCGGCGCCTGATCGATGCCAACCGGGACGACATCTGTTTTATACAGAACGATGTCGGCGGTCATCAGCACCGGGTAACCGAGCAGCCCATAATTAACATTCTCCGGCTGTTGGCGGATCTTCTCTTTGAAAGTGGGCAGATCGGTCAGTTTACCGAGTGGAGTGACCATCGACAGGTAGGTATGAAGTTCCATCACTTCGGGAACGTGCGACTGCACGAATAGAATAGACTCCGCCGGGCGGATCCCCGCGGCGAGCCAGTCGAGCGCCATCTCGAATGTGTTCTGTCGAAGTTCCTGGGTCGTCTCCACCGTCGTCAGCGCGTGGACGTCCACGATGCAGTACACACAATCATAATCAACCTGCAGATCTACATAATTTTGTATTGCGCCCAGATAATTCCCCAAATGTTGGCGCCCTGTCGGGCGTGCGCCTGAAAATACTCTTCCTTTTTTTGCCATTCACTAATCCTTGAAAGTATGTAGGTCAGGCTTGCAGCCTGACTATGTATTCCACTTAGAGCAGGCTTGCAGCCCACCATCCGATTAATCGACCATCTTCGAGATGAGACCGAGGAGTTCACCCGCTTCAGCGTGACGTTTGGTCTTGAGCTTGGAGTAGATCAACTGCCCGTTCGCGCTGACCTCAAACCTGCCCTCATCTGAAGGGACCAATGTGATGCCTTCGATGACGTGCTCATAGTTTTTCAGCAATTCTTCCGCCAGGCTCACGGCCCGGCCTGTGTAATGTCAAACCGCACAATAGACGATCTCGATCTTTAACACAGAGCATCCTCCAGAAATCCGCCCGGTTTATATGCAACTTTTTTCTGCAGCAATGCATCAAAAGAGAGTGCCGGGGCGTAAAAATATAAGAAAATTATAACATGGCGTTTTCGAAGGCTTGCCACACCCCGGCAAGAAGGCTATAATGCCGCAGTCGTAATAAAGGAAAGCAGAAAGTCAAGGAGAGTTCGTATGCCCGTATATACCTATCGTTGTGAAAATTGCG
>CAZYLM010000068.1:0-12462 GCA_964648645.1 uncultured Anaerolinea sp. | reverse complement strand
AAGGTGAATTCAGTGCGCTCCCGTCCGTCCGGTTTGATGAAGGCCGTGTAATCAACAGTGCCTTCCACGCCATCCAGCCTTGTAGGACCCGGCACACCCGGCAGAACGAGCATCCAGCCCACACCGATGGTTGGGTCGGTCATGTAGTTGGCGCTCATGATATCTTCAACTGTGATGTTGTACTCGGCGGCAATGCTTTGCAGGGTATCACCTTCTTTGACAATATATTGCAAGAAGCTGGCGAGTTCCTCGGGAGAGTACTTCTGATCGGGGGAGGCCGGAGTTGGGAAGGGGATCGGTGTTCCGCTCAGGTTGATCGGGTAGAAGCCGTAGCCGCCCCCGCCTCCACCTCCGCCCATATCGCTGGCGTCTTCGAAGAATTGGATCGACGACCAATCCAGGTTGCCATCTATAAAAACGCCGCTGATGCCGAGGTAGGATTTAACGGGGTCTGTATTCAACGGCAGGTCCGCAGGCGCATCCAGAACGACATAATCCTCACCGCTGTCACTGGTGATGATGATCTCGCCGCCTTCGTTACGCAGAACGCCGATGATGTTTTGCTGTGGGACGTCTGTCTTCACGGTTTCGACGCTGAACTTGCGGACGCCATTTTCGACCACAAATTGTCCTGTCGCCACCACGAACCTGTAATTGTTCAGAGGTTCCAGCGAGGCCGTCTCGCCGATGGCTTGAATGCCGTCCAGGAACAGCAGGGGATGCCCGCCCGCCTGTGCTGAGTTGTATTTGGTCAGGCTGGCGGAGATGGTCACAAGCTGGTTGTCCGGATATTCACGATACCACCGCATGGGCGGGTCTGTGGCGGGTCCATATCCGCTTTCGGTATAACCGACCTGTGTATTGTCCGTGAGCAGTGCATCGAGTGCATCTTGGGCACTGATGATCCCGTAACTCCCGAGCGGTTCCGGGTCGTAATTCATCAGGTTGAATTCCGCGTAGGCAACGTTGCCATCTGCGCCGAGTGTGATGCGGGATACTTGCATGCTGTAGGTATCGAACTGCATGGGCAGCCCTTCCGGCGATAGTTGTTGAACCGAATAGGACCCATTTACGCCGCTGCCCGTGACCTTGAACGGGAAGTCGAATCCATAGCTGCTCAAAAAGTCTCTGATAACTTTCTCGGCGTTTTGGCTGGGGCTGCTGAAGAGCCCCCGGTTCGTGAGTTGATAATCGGACGAGTATGTAAAGTAATTCGCCGTAAAGACGGTAAGGACGCGTTTTCCGTCTGATAGGATGTACCCGTTTTTATCCGGGAATTGCAGGAATGGGATGGTGTAAAGATCGCCTTGCAGGTTGAATTTGTCTGCGAGAGCGCGAGCTTCTTCTGTCGTCGCTGGCCCATTATCGATAAAGGCATATATGTTTGCAGTATCAGGTGAATCAGGCAGCGGTTGTGTGAGGAATAACTTCCCGCCGCGGAAATCATACCCGCCTTCGGAGGCGTTGCTGGGCGTTGCGTTCGGTTCGACGATCACACCGGGGGTCGCTTCCGCGATCGGAGTCGCATCTGTCTTGTAGATCACCTCTGTCACAAAAGTCAAAGATGCGTCGCCGGCATGTCCTGTCACTTCCCAGCAGCCGGTGGTGGGGAAGATCAACGCCAGGATTTGCAAACCGGTTTCGCCATATCCGTCCGGGATCTCCACCCGCAGCGGTTCAGTTTCGGCATCAAGTCGTCGTCCCTCCACGGTTAATGGACCGACCACACCATTACCACGCACGAAGCCCCACTTCATGGAGAATGACCCATCCGGTTCGACGTTTTCAGGTTCCATCATAATCCTGCCGTCGGGCCAGAGCGTTGTCCAAAGCCCGCCATCGCCAAGATAATATTGAGACTCCACCGTCTCGCCGGGGGGCAGGCTTCCATTTGGCGGTGTGACAGGGCACGAGAAATCTTCACTGCTGCCGAAATTTTCATGCGGGCGAAGTGCTTGAAACAACCAAAGCATGAAAACGACGAACACAGCCAGGGCGGCAATTCCCGTCAGGGTTGAAAAGACACCTGCCGCCATGCTTCCATCTTGCTGCGTTTGGGAGCCCTTAAAGAACGGCAGGAAACTTTTCCTCGGTTTGTGCGCAGCGCGGAGCTTTTCTTCGAGTTCGGCTTTGAATACCAGGTTGGGTTGTATCTGCTCGGCGGCGTCTTCGATTAATTTCTCGATATTGTTGTTATCGAATTCGTTCATTCTTCCACCTCCATTCTGAGGGAGGTTCTCTCGCGCAGGTCTTGCAAGCCGCGGGAGACTAACATTTTGACAGCCGCTTCATTTTTGTCCATCACGCGGGATGCTTCCGTATAATTCAGCCCGCCGAAATACACCAGGGTGATGGCTTCGGAGCGGTCGCTTGTGATTTGGCGCAGCGCCTGGGCGATGGCTTCGAGCCGGATGCGTGCCATGGCGGCCTTATCTGTAGGCAGGCTGGGGCTGGGGTAATGCTCTGCCGCCTCCAGCGGGACCTCGTGCCTGTTCCCGCGAAAGAACATGAGTCTTTTCTTTGAGGCGATTCCCATGATCCACGCTGCAAACGATCCATCTCCCCGAAACAGGCGGATCCCTTCCATCGCGGACATGAAGGTCTGCGAGGTCAGGTCTTCGGCATCTTTGGTGTTGCCGACATGCGCCATGTGGTAACGGTAGACCCGCGTCACATGGGTACGGTAGAGTTCGGCAAAGGCGTCCGCATCTGTGGCAGCCTGCCTTGCCAGGTCCTCTTCATCAAGTTCTTTTATTTCCATATTCATGAGGGTGGTCATATACCTCCTGCGTAGTGTGTACACATGTTTAAGTTGCAGAAGGTCGAAAAAAAGTAACAGGCAAAACAAAGTAGGTCATACTCCAAGTATGACTTACAAAATTAATCGGGGTACACCTTCCAACCCAATTCTTCCAACTTGGCCATGTCGAACTGGTCTGTTGGGACGTTGATGTGCATCCCCGTCCCTTCGGCAAACAGTTCGTCGGTCTCGGCATCGTAGATCCCGCCCCAGGCTTTGGCGATGCGTCCTTTGTTCTCCAGCACTTTGCCGATGATCTTCAGGCGTCTTCCGATCGGAACGTTCTTGCGATATTTGATCTCCAGCTTACCCGTGAACATAAAGCGTGGGTTTGCCGGGTCGCTGCCCATATAAGCCCGTCCGGAGACTTCGTCGATGATCGCTGCGACGATCCCCCCGTGCAGCACACCCGGAAAACCTTCGAAGTGCTGAGGCGCGGTATATTCGCTTTCGATCACACCGGGCTCGGTCTCGTAAAAATGCAGGTGTAGCCCGACCGGATTCTCCACTCCGCAGATGAAACAGTTTTTTGAACCTGCTTGTTTGATCTTTGACATTACTTCTCTCCCCAATGGATCGCAATCGTCCCGAACATCAACCGTTTGAATTGCACCCTTCTAAATCCGACCGCCACCATGCGGACGGTGAGTTCTTCGGCGGTCAGGAAATTCTCAGTGGTATTTGGCAGGTATTCGTAGGCATCGCGCATCCCGGAGAGCAGCCCGCCAATAAAAGGGATGAGGACATGCATATGGAATTTTATGAACGGTGAAAGAAGATTTTTCTTCGGCCGCGTCGTGTCGAGGACTGCGATTCGCCCGCCAGGTTTGAGGATGCGGTGTTGCTCTTTCAAAGCACGTTGGACGTCTGCCACATTCCGCATGAGGAAACCCGAAACGACCGCATCGAAAGTTTTATCGTTGAATGGCAGGTTAAGCGCATCGGCGGATGAGAAATTCAAATCGCCATTCTTTTTTCCAACGCGCATCATCTCGAGCGTAAAATCCGAGGCGGTCACGCGGGCTTTGGGGAACTGCGTCAGAGCCTCGCGAGCCAGATCACCTGTGCCTGTTCCCAGGTCCAGCAAAGAGGCGTTGGGTCGTAGCCTGACGAGCTGGATCACTTCCCTCCGCCAGCGCACATCCTGACCGCCGGTCATGAGTCGGTTCATCAGGTCGTAGCGGTGGGCGATCCTGGTGAACATGGATTGAACATAATGGGCGCGGTCCTGCCCTGTTAGTTGGGTCATGGAGTCTCCTGAAGGCATGATTATACCCATGAGCTCACCGGGAATGGCGCATAAAGTGCGTAAGCCACAGAGCACACAGAATATTATGAGTTTTTCTCTCAGCGACCTCAGTGAACTCTGTGGCTAAAAGAACTCTTACACACTCTGTTAGGCACTCCCAGCTCACCCGGCCTGATGTGGACGAATCTCGTCACGGTATAATCCAGACCATGTCGAACACGTCCCATCCATTCTCCCGAGAAAGCCAATTTGCAGTCGATCATGCGAGGCGTATTGCAGAAGGTTATAAACTCCCTTCAAATGATTCGTTGATCTTATTGCTGGCATTGCTTCAACTTCGGAATTCACGCGTGCAGTCCCTCTTGCATGCGCTGAATGTGAAAGTGGAAAATCTTGCTGCACGCATTACCGCCACCTTGAAGCTTGAAACAAAGCAGGCGGTTTCGGGGGTGAAAGACCCGGCGGTTGAGTATGACGCCGTCCTGAATGCCTCTCTCGCTGAAATGCAAGCTCGGGGTTTGACCGCCATCGATGAATATTCCATCCTGTTGGGGATGCTGCGAATCCCTGCCAGCAGGGCCGGAGAGATTCTGACGCAATATGCATTGACCCCGGAGCAGGTCCGCGGGCATATAAATGTGATGAAAGGTACGCCCACACTAAAGTCAGAGAAGCCCGTCTTCAGCCTTCCGAAATCATTGACAAAAGGGATGAGCCAGGGCATTAGCCCTATCTTCATCAGCTTGGCTTTGTTCGTGGTGGCGATGGCTGTTTTACTCTGGTTTGGGGTTGGCAATAACCCGCGGGCATTTTTGATCGCATTTGTCATGGGTGGGTGGATTGTCTCTGTAGCCCTGCATGAGTTCGGTCATGCAATTGCCGCATTCTGGAGTGGCGATGAAAGCGTGGCAGACAAGGGGTATCTGACCCTCAACCCGTTGAAATACTCCAACCCCTTTTTGAGTTTGGTCATTCCGGTCTTGCTGCTGCTGATGGGCGGCATCGGTTTTCCGGGCGGCGCTGTGTATATCAATATCCATGCCTTGCGGAAACCCAACTATCGCAGCCTTGTCTCGGCTGCCGGTCCGTTGGCAAATATCTTATGTGCCTTATTACTGATCCTTCCGTTCGATAACCTTCCGTACACTTTGTTTTTCTGGCGTGCGCCTGAAGGGTTTCTTATGGGAATTGCTTTCCTGGCGTTCCTGCAGATCACCGCAATCATGCTCAACCTGCTTCCGATCCCCGGGTTGGACGGATTCGGCATCCTGGAACCGTTTTTGCCGCGCGAGTTGCTGGGGTTGTCCAATTTCATCCGCCCGTTCGGATTCATGATCCTTTATCTTTTCGTCTTTATCGATTCGCCGATCTCTGACTTCTTTTGGAACAGCGTCTGGGCGGTGACCAGCCTGCTCAACCTCGACCTGGCTTATTATGCCAATGAGGGACTTAAATTATTTCTGGGAAATTAAGAGACTATACATCGATGGCTGAAAAGAAAAACATGCTTCAAATTTGGTGGCTTGCCATCCGTCCGCGCACCCTGCCTGCTGCGGCATCGGGTGTGGCGATGGGTAGTGCTCTGGCTTGGTATGATGGCTCTTTTCAATTGCTCCCTGCATTCGCTGCATTGATGGTGGCTCTTCTGTTGCAGATCACGAGCAATGTGGCCAATGATGTTTTCGATTTCGAACGCGGCGCAGATACACCTGAACGGTTGGGACCTATACGTGTGACACAGGCAGGGATGTTGACACCGACCCAGATCAAACTCGGGCTGGGGATCATCATCGGACTGGCCATGATCTTTGGCTTATACCTCGCCTCGCTTCGCGGCTGGACCGTGATCCTTCTTGGTGTTGCTGCCATTCTCTCTGCTGTCGCCTATACCGGCGGGCCATATCCGCTGGGCTATCATGGCTTGGGGGATATCTTCGTCTTTATCTTTTTTGGTCTCGCCGCCGTCGCCGGGACGTACTTTGTTCAAACTGGTTCCGTAAGTATCGCCGCGTGGTGGATGGCTGTACCCATCGGTCTGATCGTAACTGCGATCCTGGTGGTGAATAATTTGCGCGACCTTGAGAATGACCGTAAGGCTGGTAAGAACACGCTGGCTGTTCGGTTCGGCGCAGGCGGCGCAAAAACCGAATACCTCATTTGTTTCGCAGTTGCCTATCTGATCGTCCCGATTCTCATCCTTTATAAAATTGTCCCGGTCGGTTCCTTGTTGACGTGGCTTTCGCTACCTATTGCCGTCCGCACCCTGAGAGTTGTTCTTACCCAGGCTGGGTCGCCGCTCAATGCCGCGCTGGCTGGCACCGGTCAAACCGCCTTGCTGTTCAGTCTCTTCTTTTGGCTTGGGCTTCTTCTCAATTAACGGCTATCCAACGAACTTCCATTTACACCACTTTCGCTCCAACCAGTCGACACTGAAATACATGCCCAACCCCAGCAGGCTCATGGCGATGACGCCGGCGTACATCGATGGGTAATCCAAAAGAGTGCTGCCCTTGTAGTAGATGTAATAACCCAACCCGTATTTTGTTGCAGAAAGTTCGGTTATATACAGCACTGCCACTGCTGTGCCGATCGATTGTCGTAACGCAGTGAGGATGGCAGGTAAACTGGCGGGTAGATAAACAAAGCGGAACAATGCCCGCCTTCCTGCACCGAGGCTTTGCAGGCTTTGTATCAGCTGGGGGGCGATTCCACCCGCCTGGTCGCGGACGAGGACCACGATCTGGAAAAACAATATCAAGAACATGATGATGATCTTGGATGTATCGCCGATACCCAGAAACAATATAACAACCGGCACAAAAACCACCTTTGGGATCGGGTAGAGCAAATATATGACCGGGGAGAAAATGCGGCTCAATCGTTTCGAGCTGCCGATGACCAGTCCCGCTGGAGCTGCCACCAAAACCGAAAGCAACATTCCCGCCGTCACACGCCACAAACTGACAGCAAAGTGTGTGAACAAATCGTTTCGCAGTTCGTTTATGAGGACTACCAGCACGATCAATGGAGTGGGCAGAATGGTTCTATGTATGAGCATGGCTGTGATCTGCCAGATTATAAAGATCGCTGCCGCTGCGAGAAGCACATCGCGCCGCTTCATTGGGTGCTCCGTTTTTGCATCTCCGCCCATAATGTCTGGCATAAGGCGTGGAATTCGGCACTGTTGCGGTATCCATTTTGACCCGCAGCCGGATTCTCAAAAACTCGCGCCGTATAATTGGGCGGCGTATCGAGCAGGAGAATTTTTTTCCCAAGCACTGCCGCTTCTTCAATGGCGTGAGTAACAATTGCCAGCGTTATAGTTTGTTCCTCGCATAGAGAGAGGGTAAGGTTTTGCAAATTTTCCCGGGTGACAGCATCGAGCGACGAGAAGGGCTCATCCATCAAAAGCAGATCAGGCTCGAGGGCGAGAGTCCGCGCTATGGCGGTGCGTTGGCGTTGCCCACCTGATAACTGGCCGGGAAATTTATCTGCCACATCATTCAAACCAAGTCGTTGTATCCAGCTTTCGATATCCCCTTTGGGAGAGAAGTTATCCGGTGTGTGTTTACCATCCGCTCCGTAAAACTTGCGGACGTTCAACCCCAATGACACATTTTCAAGAACCGTAGACCAGGGCAGCAGCCCATAATCTTGAAGGATCAACCCGCTATGCGGCCGCGGGCGCTCGATCCGTTCGCCGTAGATGCTCACTTCGCCGGAGGTTGGGAATTTCAGACCAGCCAACAAATACAACAGCGTTGTTTTGCCGCAGCCAGAAGGACCGAGAATCGCCCATGTCTCGCCGCGCTCAATGTTCCAGTTGAAGTTATGGAAGAGTGGCGAGTGGTTGGAGTATTCAAACGTAAGCGATTGGATTGAAATCATATGAGTGAAAAGTAACAGCCACCTAAAGGTGACTGTTACTTGATTATAACGGTAGCAACCCTGGGTTAGGGAAGAAGCGAACCATTCACCGAATCAGAATAACTCACATCAACGGTCAGAATGCCTTTTTCTTTGAGCCATGCCAGACCATCGTTCCATTCCGCTTCGGTAGGGATATCACTTTGAGGGAAGGGCGGCACTCTAAACGATTCAAGTAAAGGCGGGGGAACAAGTCCTTTATCGCTCAATAGAGAAGTGTATTTGGCGGGGTCGGGATTGATAAGCAATCTGGCTTCTTCAATCGCAGCGAGAAATGCTCTTACTGCATTAGGGTTATTGTCAATGATTTCCTTGCGGAAGGAATACACGCTAAATCCATATTCGGGGTTCATCGAATCGTCGACCACATTCGCTGCGCCCTGACTCATGGCTAAAGAAGCAAGCGGATCCGGCAGCACGGCTGCAGAAAGTTCCCCCGAGCCGAGCAGTGCCATGCGATCGGGGATCTTTGGTACTGCGATCGTCTTGATCTCGTCAACGCTTAACCCCTGTGTGAGCAAAAGGCGTTCGGTTACATATTCGATGATCGTCCCCTGAGAAACGCCGATCTCGACATTTTTGAGTTCGGGCGATGTGGTAATGCCGCTCTGGCTTGATGCAAGAATACGGAAGTGAGGGTACCCTTCACCGGGGCGGAGCGCATAGCGCACTACCTGCATTTGGACAGCGTCTTTGTTGAATAGCATGACCGCAAGGGTCTCATTGATGGTGCCATCTGCCTGGCCTGCTGCAAGTAGCTGGTCACGCTCCGGAGCAGAGGCAACCGGAACGAGCTCGACAGTCAGACCGTGTTTGGCAAATAACCCTTCGGCCTCTGCGACATACATTGGCAGGGTGTCGATAATGGGCAGGACGGCGATCTTGAGCGCGCCAACATTTTCATTTGGTGCTTTTGTTGCTGCAGGCGCCTCAGTCTGGAGCGAGGGTACTGTTCCGGTTTCTGTCGCCTCAGGTACTGGGGTGGCAGGTGAACATGCAGAAAAGATTGCTCCGATCGCCAGTACGATAACGACGATTATTGATTTATTCATTCAATTCTCCTCGAAGACATATTTATCCCATTGATATATAGTATGAAAAGTATGGCGTCAAGGTGACACGGCTCCTATATATCAGGTACAAAATGTCAGGAATTACAGATATTTATGAAGGAGAGTGCCCGTTCAGAAATTATACGTTCGATTGCTCGAGGGGGAGGGGTTATACTTTGGGCATGACCCGGACGCCCCAGTCTCCTATGGAAAAAAGTAGCGACATAGAAAAAGCTCTTGTCGACCTGAAGGGAGTAGTAAAAACGTACCGAGGCTCTGCGGGTACGTTTACGGCATTGAAGGGTATCGATCTGAAGGTAGAGTCAGGCGCATTTGTTTCCATCATTGGTAAATCTGGCAGCGGAAAGTCCACGCTGATCAATGTCATCACCGGTATCGACAAGCCAACTTCAGGCGAAGTGTTCGTGGATGGTCGTCCGATCCATGAGTTCAATGAGGAACAGATCGCCCTCTGGCGCGGTTGTTCCATCGGCGTGATCTTTCAGTTCTTTCAGCTTCTCCCCACGTTGACTGCTGTCGAAAACATACTGCTTGCCATGGATTACGGCGGCCGTTATCCGCGTTCCAACCGGGCTGACCATGCCATGCAGCTATTGGAGCGTGTTGGCATGGCAGAACATGCGCATGCGCTTCCTGGTTCTCTCTCTGGAGGGGGACAACAGTGTGTAGCGATCGCTCGTGCATTGGCAAATGACCCGGTTTTGCTGACAGCAGACGAGCCGACAGGCAACTTAGATTCAAAATCCACAGAAATGGTATTCCGCTTATTTGAGTCGTTGGCAGATTCTGGCAAGACGATTCTGATGGTTACGCACGATAACGAACTAGCCGCTCGTGCCCAGCGTACCATTCGGTTGGTAGATGGGAGGATCCAGGATGAACTCATCAACCGTTGAAAATAATGCGCAGCAGGGAATGTCTCTCCAATCGGTGGCGCTGATCGAATTGCGTGGCGCGGTGAAAGTGTATGAGAGCCTTGCAGGTTCTGTCACCGCCTTGGCAGGGATTGATCTCCGTGTTCAGCAGGGCGAGTTTTTGGTTGTTACCGGAAAGTCCGGCAGTGGAAAGACAACTTTGGTCAATATCATGACCGGGTTGGATCGCGCAACTTCCGGTGAGATTTGGGTCAACGGGGAACCAATTCATGAATACGGTCCGGAACGAGCCGCAAAAGTGAGGGGAAGTTTCATGGGTGTGGTGTTTCAATCTTTTGAGCTCCTTCCCACGTTGACAGTCCTTCAGAACGTCATGCTCCCGATGGATTTCGCACGCAGGTATCCAATATGGGAACAGCGAAAACGAGCGCTATCTCTTCTGGAGCAGGTGGATATTGCCGAACACGCAAGGAAACTCCCGACGGCGTTATCAGGGGGGCAACAGCAGAGGCTTGCCATCGCGCGTGCCATGGCGAATGACCCTACCATCCTGGTTGCGGACGAGCCGACCGGAAGCCTTGATTCAGTGACCGCTGCTGTGATTATGGAGATATTCGAAGGTCTGGTCAGATCAGGGCGAACTGTTTTTATGGTCACGCACGATGCCGATATTGCGAAGCACGGTTCACGGGTGATCACTTTGTCTGACGGGATGATCGTGGGGTTGAAAGAGGCGAACCATGCTTAGAGCCCGTTGGTTCAAGGTCGTCAACGATCTTTTTGGGAACAAAACACGCACCCTACTGATCGTGTTATCCATGTCCGTTGGGTTGTTTGCAGTGGGCATCATTCTAAGCGCGCGCACGATCCTTTCCAATGGGCTGGCTGAAAGTTTCGCGGCCATCAGCCCTTCATCCGGCACCGTTAGGACGATCGAATTATTTGACGAGGATTTTCTGGAATCCGTCCGGTCGATGGACGATGTTCAGGAAGCGGATGCGCGCAGAAATATATCCGCCCGCGTGTTGACTAAATCAGGGGAATGGAAAAATCTGACGGTCTTTGTTATCGCCGACTATGACAATATCCGAGTGAACAGGGTTTCTCCCGAAACCGGAGCCTGGCCTCCACCAGAACATGAGATCTTGATCGAGCGGGCGGCGTTGCCCGTCATCGATGCGCAGATTGGGGATGTGGTATTGATCAAGTTCCCGAACGATGTCGAGCGCATGGTCCGGATAGCAGGGGCTGCCTATGATCCTGCGCAGTTGCCTGCTCAGATCGACAGCACTCCCTATGGGTATATCACCTTCGACACATTGGAATGGTTCGGTGAGTCTTATGGGTTTAACGAATTGCATGTCATTGCAGTCAACCCAGGGGATAAGACTTGGGCACAAAAGGTTGTAAACCGGGTAAAAGACAAGGTCGAGAAGTCAGGCTATACAATCCCCCTAAGCATGATCGCAGAGCCGGGGCAGCTGCCCATGAACGATGTGTTGCAAGGCATCCTTTTGTTGATGGGATTGCTTGGCGTTTTGTCTCTCTTCCTGAGTGCTTTTCTGGTTGTTAATACGGTGTCCGCTCTATTAACGCAACAAAAAAGACAGATCGGCGTGATGAAGGCGGTGGGAGGCAGTACCGCGCAAATCTTTGGGATGTACCTTGTGATGGTCCTTGCCTATGGAGCACTGGCGTTGGTACTTGCCATTCCGCTTGGCATGTACGGAGCGCGAGCCTTGAGCATGGCACTGGCTGGGTTTTTTAATTTCGAGATTTACTCGTTGAATCCTCCAAAGGAGACATATGCGATTCAAACTGCCATTGGCTTGATCCTGCCGGTCCTAGCTTCGCTTGTGCCTTTTGCTGCCAGCCTTCGTGTCAGTGCCGCTGAGGCGATGAGCAGTTATTCGATGGGGAAGAGCCGCTTTGGTGGTAACCCGATCGACCGCCTGCTTTCCGGTACGAGCCTGTGGTATGCGCGAAATTTTTCGATCCGGTCGATGCTATTGTCGATAAGGAATACTTTCAGGAACAAGGGCAGATTGACCCTGACGCTGATAACCTTGACGCTCGGGTCAGCGACATTTATCAGTGTTTTCAACGTCCGTGCATCGTTGTCGAGCACTGTAAACGACATGGTCAAATGGTTCAACTGCGATACGATGCTGGCGCTTGACCGGTCCTATCGGGCAGATAAGGTTCAGCATGAGGCGGGTTCCATCCCGGGTGTGACCGGTACGGACGTGTGGGTCCAGTTACCGGCGCGTATGATCCGGGCGGATGACAGCGAGACTGGGTTGATCTATGTTTTTTCTCCCACAGTACATCCGGATAGCTTGATCGTTTCTCCTTCTCTTGCTGAAGGCAGGTGGCTTGTCACCGGCGATGAGAACGCTGTGGTTGTCCCGTCTGCGATGCTTCTGGATGAACCTGAACTGAAGCTTGGCGGCGATATCGTTTTGAAGATCGAAGGGGAGGAGTATACCTTCAAGATCGTTGGGACCTTCAAAGGAATGGCTTTCCTGCCGATCATGT
>CAZYLM010000067.1:0-12536 GCA_964648645.1 uncultured Anaerolinea sp. | reverse complement strand
AGCGAGTATCACATATGGAAATAATAAAATCCGCCATCGACCTGTTCCTTCATCTTGACGAGTACTTGCAGGATATCATCGTCAACTACGGCGCATGGACTTACGGCATCCTCTTTGTTGTCATCTTCGTCGAAACAGGTCTGGTGGTCATGCCTTTCCTGCCCGGCGATTCCCTGCTCTTTGCTGCCGGGACATTCGCCGCGCTCGGTTCCTTTAACGTTTGGGGGCTGATCGGTTTGCTTGCGATTGCCGCTGTAGGCGGTGATGCCGTAAACTATTCCATTGGGCATTATCTCGGCGAGCGCGCCTATAGCATCAAGTGGATCAAGAAGGAGTATCTCGACAAGACCCATGCATTCTTCGAGAAGCACGGCGGTAAGGCGATCTTCCTGGCGCGTTTTGTTCCCATCGTGCGCACCTTCGCGCCTTTTGTGGCAGGCATCGGACGCATGTCTTACGCGTATTTTGCCACCTATAATGTTGTCGGTGGAATCACCTGGGTGATCATCTTTACCCTGCTTGGTTACTTTTTTGGCAATATTCCCTTTGTCAAGAAGAACTTTGAGCTGGTCATCATCGTCATCATCCTGGTATCGGTTTTGCCGATGGTCTTTGAGTGGTGGAAGCACCGGCAGGAAGCTAAGAAACAAGCGAAATAATAATGCGGGCGGGAGATCATCCCGCCCGTTCTCTTATGAAATACCTTGCCATAGCATTTTCAGCCTTCATCTTGATTGTTGTTATCCTCGCTGACAGAGACGCCATTCCGCCTGTCATCCAGGCGTTGTATGATTTTCCATATGGGGATAAACTCGGACACCTCATCCTGTTCGGACTTTTGACCTTCTTCCTCATCTCGGCATTTATTTCGCGGTTCTCTCTCCACCCTCAGCGGACAGCCTTTCTTGTGGGCTTTATCCTTGCCCTGCTGATCGCCGCCGAAGAATTCTCGCAGCAATATTTTTCCGCACGCACATTCGACCTGGTCGATCTTAGCGCGAGTTATGTCGGTTTGATAATTGGAGGATGGGTAGCGTTGAGATTAAAAAAGTGACTGCCGCCGCGCAGGTGACAGTCACTTTTTGATTATACGGCTTCAAGACCAAATGCCCCTCTGCGTTCGAAAGTCAAGAGAAAAGGATATTAATGGATGGTTCCCAGCAGCCTTGGGTACCAATACCATAAGACATTTGCCGCAGGCTTGCCGTTTGTTGAGGTGGATTTATCCTGCAGGGCAACAGGCATGTAGTACCCGCGGCTGACGAAACCCGATACCCATGAGCGGGCATTGATCGCAGTTAATAAGGCTTCGTAAATATCCGCCTGGGTTTGCAGGCTGAGTGTTGCAGGGGAAATGTCTGCATTGGGGCGGGAGAGGGCGTTGAAGTCGAGGCATCCTCCGGCTCCGTTGGCAATACACGCGCTGGCAGCTCCGATGGCGGATGGATACGATGCAGCTATGACGACAGGTTTGTTGCCCAATAAGGAGATTAACGGGGAAATCTCGTTATCGAGCAGTCGGCCCGCTTCATTGGCATAGTCGTTTTTTGTTGCGGTGCCGCTGGTTGCGATGGAGATAGACCATAACAGGTAAATCCCGTCAACATCGCGCAGGAAGTTGACGGGCGACATGATACTGGCTTTTTCGTACGGCAGAGCCCAAAGAACCTGTCCTTTGAAGTGATTCCGCACTTCTGCAATGATGCCGCGCCATTGCGCTTCGGCATCTGCTGGTGCATTCGATGAGGTGCCATCAGGCATGAGGCCGCCTGGGAGCGAGGGAGTCACCCATTCCCCGCCCAGAATGATCGACTGCGCACCGGATTGGGTGGCAAGATCCGCGTAGTTGACCAGGAATGCTCGATACCGAGTGAACCAGGCTTGCCACCAGGCTGCATCACGTGGGGCATTTTTCCAGAATTGAGCGCTGGGAGTCAACGAATTATCTGACGATGGCGGGAAGTGCGGGGTGGGAAAGATCGAGGTGTTCAACCCGTTATCTCGCGCCTGCGAGACCATAATGGCTGTGTCGATCCACAAGGGGTCCTGCCCGGGTTGGGAGGAAAAGCGGAGAGGTGAGATGCTTGTCACCGTCCACGAAGGGGTCAAAACGGCAAAGTTCGAGCCGATTGCTTTGGTATTCGCAAAAGTTTGCCATGTAAAGTAGTTGAAGTTCGGGCGATAGGTAGGTTGGAATTCGACCCCGGCAACGAATCCAGGGGCACGTGGCGTAATGGCGGCTCCAACAAGGGGCAGGGTTTCAGGGTTTTCGTACCATTTCCAGGTACTGACGTTATCCACCAGGTCCTGCCCGAGGACGCTTGTTGAAGTCTGTCGCCCGGCGGGATTTGCGCCCACCGTCAGGTTGTCATCCGCGCTCCCACATTGACCGTTTCGACAGTAACGATACGAGAACGAACCGAAGAAGTTCAACGGGCTGTATAGCTGGTATCCCCAACGTGTGCTCCCGTCGATCACACCGAGGGGCCACATCGGGATCGGTTCCGTCCAGCCGTAGGTGCTGAACTGAGCATATATGATATCCGCTGCCGGGGTGACGGATGGGATGCTGACCTCGAAGAGGATCGGGCCCGATTGGTTGGATGCCAGCCAGGTTTGAACGTTATCTACTATGGTCGTGTCCTGCGCGGGGACAACGAATTTTCGGATCACCCAGCCGCCCTGGGAGTCGTGTTCTGCGTTCCAATACCCGTCGCCAAGCGAATACTTGTATTCGATGAAAGCTCCCACCGGCAATCCGATGGTATAGGAATACCTTCCATCAGGTTGCAAAGCCATGACGGGCATGCGGTCTGCCACTACACTCATGCCTCCTTGAAGGTCGGCAAAGGTATTGCCAAATTGAAGGATGTTCCCTGCGATCCGCACAGGGACACCTGGGACTGTGTCTTCAGGGACAGATACGTTAAACGTCACACTGACGAGCGGTGCGGGTTTGATGCGCAGGTCGACGATGGTGGGCTTGCCTTCCTCCACGCGAGCACCTTGTTGGAAGGGCAGGTAATAACCATCCAGGCTGTATGCTGCAAGTTGATGGACGCCGATCGGCAAACCGGTCAGTTCAAAGCGCCCCTGTGAATCTGTAAAGAACTGAACTCCGCCAGCGGTAACAAGAATATTGGGCAAAGGTGCGCCTGTATCCAAATTGAAGACCTGCCCGAGAATCGAACTTGTCGGGCGGGTGGATGTTCGATCGCCCCATACAGCAACGATATCCTGGACTTCGGTGGAACTGACAGCGTTATGAATCCGGTAACGGATCGGGTCTCCATAGGATGTCTCTTCGACCACCAGTGAATTCCCTATCATACGGGCGTAACGGTATTTGAGCACTGAGTTGACTGGAACCGGGATCGCACCGGTATACGTGGTCGCGTCCCGTGGGCTGAGCGGATATCGTGTTTCATTCAACGCCAGCCCGGTCACTTCGTCCAATACAATGGCAACAATGGATTCGCCCGGTTGAAGTGGTTCAGGGATGGTAACCACGAATGTGGTCTGGGCTGCAGGGTAGGGTGTATTGGTTGCAACGGCAGCTGCCGGTGTGGATGTTGCTGTTATGTTGGGAGGGTTGAACAACGAGATCGTGCAGGCTTGCATAGTGAGCAATAACACCATGGCTGCATAGATCCAGCGGCGTGCTGGAATGGTCTTTACGTTCATCTTCTTCTCCTTGATGGGCTTGCGATTCGCCGTTTAACCGAAACCTGTCTGTGCTTCCGCGGCGGATTCCTCGGCTACGACCTGGCGTTTTCTGCGGCTCGCATAAGCAATAAAGCTCATACCGATGCTGATGAAATACAACAGGATCATCGGGATCATTACCAATCCCATGTTGACCGGGTCAACGGTGGGGGTGATCGCTGCAGCCAGGACCGATATGATGACCACTGCCAGCCGCCATTGTTCGGCGAGGAATTGCGGCTTGACCAACCCAATGGAGGTCAGGGCATAGATCACCAAGGGAAATTCGAAGAAAAGCCCGATCCATAACATCAAACCAGTGATAAATGAAAAATATTCCCGCGCTGTCCAAAGCTCGGATATGGCTGTGAATCCGCTTAGGAACGGCAGGGCTGCAGGCAGGAGTACGTAGAAAGTAAATGCCATGCCGGCTATGAATAGTACATAGGCGAGAGGGATTCCTGCAAGCCCAAGCTTTTTTTCGTGAGGTTTCAGCCCTGGGGCGGCGAAGAACCAGAACTCGAAGGCAATGAATGGGAATGCAGCTGCGATGCCCAACATCATTGCCACCCGCATGAAGACGCCGATCTCTTCCGTCGGCTGGATGGCTTGAAGTTTTTCAAGCCCGCCGACCGGCTCGGCCAGAAATACCATGGCCGCCTCAGAGAACCAAAACGCAGCAATGATAAAGACCGTCAACCAAAAAACGGACCGCAACAGATGGGACCGAAAAGCTTCCACCTGTTCCCAGAGTGCGGCGCGAGTCTCCTTTTGTGTGGCGATATCGACAAATATATCCGCCAGGGGGCGTTCATCTGGTTCTGAGTTGAGCAGTTTGAAGAACCGATACACAGCCCGAAACGGGTAGGCAACAATATAAAAGACAAGGCGAAAGGGGAAGGCGATCACCCGTCCGATGCCGGTGAAAAACTTACGCATTGTTCTGGGCTTCGCTTTCGGCGCTTGGTTTGTCTTGCGGGTCGGTCTTCACCTCCGGCTTCGGAGGAGCGGTGGTGGAATACGGCTTGGGTTGCGGTTTGCGATTTGGCGGGTCGATCAAGTTCGGGTCCGGAAGTGAGGCGGCGTTTTTCATTTCCCTGTTGAGCTTATCCAGGTCTTCATTCGCCTCACGCATCAAACGGTTGGGAAGGTTCCGCAGGTCGCGCGATGTTTGCTGAAACATTTTCCATCCATCAGAGGTGATCACGTCTCGCAGGAATTTACCGATGGTCCTCCCGGCTTTTTCCATGTCTTTTGGACCGAGGATCAGGAGGGCAATGATGACGATAAAAACAAGTTCGGGCATGCCGATGCCGAGAATTTCCATATGCTACGATTCCAAATTTGTTTCCTGGGTTAGTGTGCTTTTCAAAAGTTGGTGGATTTCGTGCTCATGTTCGACCAGAGTCCCGAGCACGCCATTGACGAAACGCGCGGTGGAATCGGAACCAAACATCTTGGCAAGTTCCACTGCTTCATTGATCGCCACTTTGACGGGTGTGTCGCGTGAGATGGCGAATTCCCAACACGCCATGCGCAGAATGTTGCGGTCGATGGCGGCGATCTGGTCGAGTGGCCATTCCGGTGCGTATTTGGCGATCACGCGGTCAAGCTGTTCGCGCAGGGGCATGACACCAAAGATGATGCCCCGTGCAAATTCAGCAAGGTCGGGTGGAAGGGTGGTTTCCTCCAGCCGGGTTTTCAACACATCTCCTGGCAGGTGGGTGGAAAGGTCTGTTTCGTACAAGACTTGCAGGGCAAGCGAACGCGCCCGGGTTCTGGGTTTCATCTATTTTCCGTCATCCGCATCGAAATCGATGTCTTCGATATGGACGTTGACTTCGCCGACTTCCATGCCGACCATTTCCTGGATCGAGCGCGCCACATTCTGTTGAACATTGCGGCTTACCTCGCGGATGTTGACGCTTTCCTTGAGGATCAGGAACAAGTCAACGTAAACGACGTTATCCTTCGCTTCGATCCGCACGCCGTCGCTGATGCCGCGCCGGAAGAGCCGGTTGACTCCTCCAGTGACGGGGGCGAGGCGGCTGACGCCGGGCACTTCCAGTGCGGAAAGGCTTGTGATGGTGGTCAACACTTCCGGCGATACTGTTGTTTTTCCTTGCGTACTTTCAGACATTCTTGCTCCTGTTATTCATCTCGTGAAGCGCACCCGGATATAACGATCACCGGATGTGCATGTTTGAGTTACATCATTGCCATACCGCCATCAACGCCGATGACCTGGCCGGTGATGTAAGCGGCTCCATCTGAGGCGAGAAATGCGGCGGTGAATGCGACCTCTTCGGGCTTGCCTTTACGCCCCAGCGGCACAAGTTTTAGTGCGGCTTCAAGCATTTCAGGTGACATGGCGTCCAGGATCTCGGTGTCTACGAAGCCGGGCGCAATGGCATTGACCGTGATATTTCGTGCGGCGATCTCGCGGGCGAGTGACTTTGTGAACGCGATCTGACCACCCTTCGAGGCGGAGTAGTTCGTCTGCCCGGGGTTGCCCATCTGTCCGGCAACCGAGGCAATGCTGATGATGCGCCCTGTGCGTTTGCGCATCATGTGTTTTACGGCGGCTTTCGAGCAATTGAAGGTACTCTTCAGATTGGTGTTGATCACGGCATCCCAGTCGGCTTCCGGCATCATCATGATCAGCTGATCGCGAGTAATGCCTGCATTGTTGACGAGAATGCTCAGATCGCCGAAGGTGTCTATGGCGAACTTGACCAGGGCTTCGGCCTGTTTGAAATCTGACACATCCGCTTTGAAGGAGGCGGCTTTCCCGCCCGCTACGTTGATCTTCTTGACCACATCTTCAGCGGCATCGGGTGAACTGTTGTAGTTGACGATAACCGCCGCGCCGCGTTCCGCAAATTCGAGAGCAATGGCACGTCCGATGCCCCTCGAACCGCCGGTGATGATCGCAACTTTGTTTTCCAATGATAGTTTAAATGCCATTAAGATTCTCCTGTCGTGCTGATGAAATTATACTTCATCCGGTAATGAGTAGAAATCGAAGGCAAATAAACGTTTGAAACCGAATTGGGAGTATAGCCCCGCGCCTGCATCGCTTGCGGTCAATGCAACTATATCTCCATCCATGTTCGAAGCTTCTCGAAGGAGTTCGGTTAAGACTGCTTTACCAAATCCCCTGCGATGGTATTCGGGTAGAGTCGCCATGACGTAAATGCCGGGAATCCCAGCCCCTTGGATCACCGCGCCGATGGAAACCGGTTCTTTCTCACCCATGCCAGAGAGATACAACCGGGCCGGGCTCTCATCTGACAGCCAATCCTGCGGCATATCCTCGAAGTAGGTCAATGCCTCTCCTTCTTTGAAGCCAAAGGCAATGCGTCGAATCAAACTCGCCGCTTGGAGATCTGGCATGGACCTTGCCCGCCAGACTTTTATACCGTCATTGTATTTAGGTAGAGTCGACAAGTTCTGCTTCAAAGGCGCGATCATTGCAGGCAGGGGCGGGTCATCGTAAACCAGACCATGCTCTTCCAGGATCTGTCCGATGTGTTTCGGCGACGGCTCGGTGTTCATCCACCAATACCAGGGGATGTTTCTATCGGCAAAGAGTCGTTTTACCGTTTCAACTTCCTCGCCGATTTCATCATCGCTTACAGCTTCTGGAAAGGTACTTCCCAATGCAAGATTCAATAGGGGAAGTTTGAATCCGGTCGAAGATACCCGGACGCCCTTCCCTTGGAATTTGACCGCGTTAGGGCTGCCGGACGAAAGCCATCCCTGGACAGTCAACGTGTGTTTGTCCGCGAGGCGGATCAACTCCATGCGAGGCTTGTTGAACAGGTCGAGGCATTCCTGGTCGGTGATGAACATTATGTAATCCAACGCCTTTATCGGTAGGGATGCAATTTCGGAAGAGGTCGCATCCCTAAATCGTTATCGCGGTTTTATTCCAAATGCCAAGCCTGCCCCGCCGCCGAGAGCGATGATCGCCATCGCTATGACGGCATCCTGCCAGAATCGGATGGGGAAGAGGCGAATAAGCGTGTCCGAGTAATAAAAGAGCCAGGAATCGCCTTCGAAGAACAGGGAATGGAACCAGGCGAAAAATGTCCAGAAAATATCCGGGTTGAGCAATATCCCTGCTCCAGCGATGAATGCCAACGTTGCAGCCAGACCGATCATCCACCAGCCTCCGCGCCTTAACCCGTTGAGGTAGTCGGGCAGGGCATCCATCCTCCAAAAGATGATAGCAAGGAGGATAAGGATGATCAGTGCAGCGTACCAGACCTTCAATGCACCCTGTACAACATTCTTTACATCTTCCATGTGGCTAAGCTCGCGGAAGCCGTAGATGGGTTGCCCGTTATCGAATTTCAAATCACCCAGATAGGATATGTCCGCATCGTTGACCAGATAGGTGACAGAAGGTTGTGCCCATTTCAGGCGGTCGTCCTTTGTGAATCCGTATTCATCTTCGGGGAAGTACGGCATATTGTATTCAACGGTGTAATACAGGGGCGTGAGCATGACCCGCAGGGCAAGCCCGAGCAGAGCGAGTGGGGTGGCAAGTGAGATAAGGAAGGATAAAAATTTCATTTTTTTCGGCATTCTGTTATTGACAATTGATTCTTCAAGCTAGGGCTCTCTTTGCAATGGCGGCGACCTACTGTAAAAATTCCAACCCGCCTTGCAAGACAAATTTCACCACCATGTCATTGACGATCCACTCGATGGGGGCGAGATCGTCAGTGAAGACCATGGTCGTTTCGTAACTGGAGTTCAAATGGGTGAAAGTGGATGCCATGGTCGTGACCAGCAGCGGATCCAGGCTGGTGTCGGTTGTGAAGCGCTGCAGGTTGGCAAAAAAGGCTTCAGGGGTTGTCGGTTGTTTGGTTGCAAAGATCATCGTGTTCAACGTTCCGGGAATGTCCATGGTGTGGATGGTGGGGAAGATTTGTGACATCGTGGTGGCAAGCCCGTCGATGAGGCGGCGATCTCCCGGCACAGAACCAACGTTGAGGGTCAGGACTCCTTTATCGGTCAGGTGTGAGGCGCAGATGGTGAAGAATTCCAGGGTGGTCATATGCGGCGGGATGTATGGTGGACGGTAGGCATCCACGGCGATGATGTCATAGGTTGCGGGTGAGCGGTCAAGATTCAAGCGTCCATCTCCGATAACAACGTTTAAGTTTGGGGAACCCATGTGAAAGTATTCGTAACCGACCTGCGCGATCTTTGGGTCCAGTTCGAAACCGTCGATCTGCAGATCCTCACCATATATGGCAGTTGCCTGTCTTGCTGCGGTCCCGGCGGCGAGACCGACGATTGCCATCTTGTGGATGTCATCGGGGGAGCGGTTTTCATAAAAAAAAGGTCCCACTGAGAATTGCTCCCAGGGACCGTTATAAAAAAGCGTATCCGGGTGGTAGATCGAATGGATACCCTGCCCATCGTTCAACCTTAGCAGTGTGAACCCGTTCGTTTCCTGCACCTGGATGTAGTTGTATTCGGATTCGGCCTCATACACCTGCCCTGTGTTGGTTTTTAGTGATTGATTTGCGAAGATGAGGGCGATGATCGCAAGCAGGACGGGCATCCACATCAGTTTGAGCATCTCTTTTTTGCCTGCAAATTTCCCCAAACCCGCCAGGGCGACGAACAGAAGGGATAAGCCGAAGAGCAGGAATGTTTTTGTCGTACCGATGGTGGGGATAAAGATGAGAGTTGGCAGGAAAGTTCCAATGAAGGAACCAAGCGTCGAGACTGCATAGATCTGACCGGAAATCTGCCCCGCCCTGGTTGCATCGTCAACAGAAAGACGGATGGCGTAGGGAGATATCGTACCAAGCAGGGTGATGGGTACGATGAAAAGGATCAGTACCACGATGAAGGAGCCTGCAAGGATGCCGACGCTCAAAGCCTCGAACGCATCCGCCGCGGATCTGAGGACGGGCACAGCAATGTAAGGGACCAAGCCCACTGAGAAGGCCGCCCATGCAAGAATGCGATACATGGCGAGTGGGGTTGGGTCTTTATCCGCCCATTTGCCGCCGAGGAAATATCCGAGTGTGAGGTAAATAAGAATGAGACCGATGATACTCGCCCAGACGAGATTGCTTGTACCGAAGACGTTGCCGATCAAACGCCCGGCAGCGAGTTCGGCTGCAAGTGTGGTCATGCCGGAGATGAAGACAGTGAATAAGAGATAACGTTTCATGGGGTTGATTATAAAAGAGGATGTGAGGTGGGAGTGGATAGTGAATGTTTGTGAACGGGCTGACTTGGGTTGGTTTACCTCAATACAGTGACGTCATACTCGTAGTGCTCAAGGTAATCCACCATCTTTTGGCGGATCTGGTCCTCAGGCGGGAGGAGGGATGGGTCGCATGGTGCGGTGTGGCCGACGATCTCGCCCGTCTTCCATTCGATATCCTGGACGTTCAGTACATACCATTTCTGGCAAACGATCACCTGCACGCTCTTGATCTGGTAAAAAGGCGGTTTGATCTTCTTGGGCGACCCGGCTGTGATGCTGATGATCTCCCTTGTCGCAGGTGGCTCGCCATCGATGAGGGACGTTCCAGTCATCCAATCGGGTCTCTCTGCACCAAGATAATCCAGGATCGTGACGGGGATGTCGATGATCTGGGCGTTATTTTTCAAAGGTCCGGCATGCTCCCCATTCGGGAAGCGGATGATGATGGGGATGCGTGAGTTGACGACATAGCGATATCCGTGATCGGTGTAGACCACAAGGATGGTGTTATCCAGCCTGCCGGATTGCTCGAGATAGGTATAGATCTCGCGGATATGCCCGTCGAAATTACGGATCGCCTCTTTGTACCGTTCCACATCCCATTCATCTTCAGGGTCCGGCGATTCAGTCGTCGACGATTTGTCGTCGGAACCGAACAAAGGACCGTGTGTGTTCATGAAATGCGAAAAGACAAACAGCGGTTTATCACTTTCTTCCAATAGGGAGATGATCTGGTCCTTGCGCTCGGCGTCTGTCATGCGCGCGTTGGGATTGTTAACCGCTTCGAAAGGGTTTTCCATGTCTTGGATGAAAAGTATATGCAGGATGCGCTGGCTGATCCGTTCGGCGACGATTTGAATAAAATACGTGGAGGGCGAGTTCCCGAGTGCGGGTTGAAGCGCATTGAGGATCGGGTTCTCGTACGATTGACCATTGATGATGTCGAACCCATTCGCTATGTTGACTTTCCGCGCATCCACATAGGAGGGGGCGCCGATCTCCACCGTCCTGTAACCTGCCTGTTTCAGGATCCCCGGCAGATGTTTGAAGGCATCTTCATCAGAGAGGATATCTGGGTAGCGATACACCTTGACTTCGGCAGGCTCCCTGCCGGTCATTGCCGAGGTGGTGGAGCCGGTAGTGCTGGAGGAGTTCGGGTAGGCATTTTCTGCAACGAGCGAAGATTTCATCAATTCCTCAATGAAAGGCGTGGTCTCCTCGCTGAATCCAAACGCGGAGAGGTACCGGTCGCTCAACCCATCCCCTCCAACGATGATAATGTTTGGACGGCTGGACGAATTTAGAAGCGGGTCGAAGTTGTAGCCATCCAATGCGGAGTTTCGTGCCGTATAGATGGAGAAAACGCTCAATGCAGTGACCGCAAGCAGCAGGCTTGTCAGATAGGAGGTGCGTTTCCAGAGTTTTTGTCGGCGGGTAAAACCGAAGACCCAATAAAAAATGGCGGCAAGAACCGCGATATATAGGATTCGCCAGATGCCATTGGTTGAGACGATCCCGAAGTTGAAAAGGGTGTATGTGAAATTGTCGAGCAGGATGAGCACAGCAATGGAAAGCATGAAAGCGGCTGGCAGGTAACCGAGGGGCTTCCATTTTTGCGCGGGGATGATCAGGACAATCAGGAGCAGAAGGGGAATGATCGAAAGCGCTCCGCCGGTGACAAAAAAGACCTTCAACTTCTCGAACCACGAGAGCGTGGAAAGAGAAGAGGATTGCGTTACGAAGAAGATCCATTCCATCAAGGCGTGGAAATAGGCAGCGAGAACGGTGAGGTTGAAAAATAAAGCGTTTTGATTATTTGGGGTTTTTGTATTCATAAAGTCGGCATATTTTACACCCCTTGATAACAAAGAAGGCTCCCGACTTCTTGGGGCTAATTTCGCTTGAATACACCGCTCTTGAAATTCTCTTTAGTCAGTTTATAGCAATTACTATGACCAACAAACTTTCTTTTGTTTCGTTGATCTGAACTTCCACCTGAAAACCCGCTTTATCAAACGGCTGGCGAAGCCTTTCCTTCAAAGCATTATCGAGCGCTTCCGGCGTCTCACCTGTGACCTTGTACAGCCATTTGAGAAACCCATTCGACGGGAAGGCAGCAGGGAGGACGACGAGCTTTCCGCCGGGTTTCAAAACCCGTCGGACTTCTGACAGGGTCTTCGCATCGAAGATGTATTCACTGGGGAAGGTGGAAACGACTGTATCGAACGAATCAACCGGAAAGGGCAGGGATTGGGCGAGTCCGCGGGCGATTTTATGCTTTCCATCTAGTCGGTGTTTGGCGATTTTCCCCATTTGTGTGGATTCGTCCAGGGCAACCGGAGTCAGCCCCCGTTCCAGAAGGAAGCGCTGCAAGTGACCGGGTCCATGCCCCAGTTCAAGGATGCGAGTCCCTTCGATGAGCGGGAAGATGCTGAGGACCCAGTCTTTCCATTTCCCAAACGAAACAGCCCAGGCGACAAGGTCGTACGTGAAGGCAAAGGGATGGTAGAGTAAAAAATAAAAAAAGCGCATGAAGCGGCGCATGGGAATTATGACTTGGGAGCGCAACGACTCCCGTCGTTGCAGTGAA
>CAZYLM010000066.1:0-12607 GCA_964648645.1 uncultured Anaerolinea sp. | reverse complement strand
ATCGCCATCCCCGGCAGAACTGAGCGGGTCCTTGGTCGCATCGAACGCGGACAGTTGAGCGTGGAAGCGCCGCTGGTTAATTTGCAGATCAGTTATTTGGAAAGGTCGGTTAATCGTTTGACGAGTGGCATCGTGTTTTTAGGCTTGTTGATCGCTGGTGCGATTTTATATGATGCTCATGTCTTGCTTGGGCAGGGGCTGTTTGGCGGGGCAGGGATCGCCTTGTTTTACACCTTGTTCATGGTACGAGGTCGACGTCCGTTTCGATAGATAAAAAACTCCCAGCCGTTCGGCTGGGAGTTTTACTTTATGAGGATTTTTCTTCCGTCTTTTTGATGGCTGCATCGATCAAACTGCGAAAGGCGAGGAGCATTTCCTTGCGGGCAGCCCGTCGATGCTCCAAAAAGCCGGGCGGCAGGATGGTCTCCATGCTTTTGCGCATCTCTGCCCGGGCGGCTTTCATATGCTCCACGGCCTCAGGCGGAAGTTTTTCTCTCATCTTCTTTCGTTTTTCATCGCTCATGGCGTACTCCTTATGCGCTTTAATTATAGCACTGCTGTTTTTATCACGGCCCCGGGGTCATGACCGGGAAGGCGGAGAGGTCTGTATGTGGGTCGATCTCCATGGCTGAGAGCGGCACCCAGCAGGGGTTATTGAAGTAAGGGTTGCGTATCACGATCCAGCCTTCCACAGACCCCACACCAAGGATGATGACATTCTTTCTGCCCTTTGCGTTAAGTTCGATGTTGCTGATCAATGTGTAAGTATCGCCGGGGCCCGTCCAGCAGCCGGTTTTGGCAATTAATCTAGGTGGGTTGATCTGTGATGGCGGGAAGGTCGGCGTCGGGGTGTCTGTGATGGCGAGGGTTGGCGTGGCGCTGGGGGGCAGGGGCGTGGCGGTCGGTGCTGAGGCGGTCTGGGTCAACATATCGGAGGCGAGCTGGGCCGCCACCGTTCCGACCACATCCACGGTGGGGGTGGAAGCCTGTGGGGCGCAGGCGGTGAGCATCACACCTGCCAGGAGTAATAGTATCGATTGACGGATATTTAAATTTTCTGATCTCACTTAATACCTATTTGCCTTTCTTTTCCATTTTCGCCCAGGTGTCTTTGAGGTTCACCGTAAGGTTGAAGACAGGTCTCCCGGGTGTGGAGTCTTTATCTGTGCAGAAGTATCCGAGACGTTCGAACTGGAAACGTGAACCAATCTCGGCGGAGGCGAGAGCCGGCTCCACGTACCCGGTCAGCACTTCCAACGAGTTGGGGTTCAGGCAGCTTAGAAATCCCTCATCGCCTTCTTCAGGATTTTCCTTGTTGAAGAGACGATCATACATGCGGATTTCCACTTCTTTGGCGTGCCTTGCCGATACCCAGTGGATCGTGGATTTCACCTTGCGCCCATCGGGTGCGTCGCCGCCTTTGGTGGACAGGTCGTATGTGGCATGGACCTCGACCACATCCCCTTTTTCGTCCTTGACGACGTGCGTGCATTTGATAAAGTAGGCGTATCTTAGGCGCACTTCATTCCCGGGAGATAATCGGTAATATTTCGGCGGCGGCGTTTCGCGAAAATCATCCTGTTCGATGTAAATGACCTTCGAGAACGGGATCTTTCGGGTGCCCGCGTTCGGGTCTTCGGGATTGTTGATCGCTGCCATCTCTTCGACCAGATCATCAGGGTAATTATCGATCACGACCTTCAGCGGGCGGATCGCTGCCATGCGGCGTAACGAATGTTTGTTGAGATCGTCACGTACGCACTCTTCCAGCAGCGCCACGTCACTGATGCTGTAATTCTTTGCCACCCCCACACGGCGTATGAAATCGAGGACCGCATCGGCTGTGTAGCCGCGGCGGCGCATGCCCCGCAGCGTCGGCATGCGCGGATCATCCCAACCGTTCACGAGGTTTTCCTCCACAAGGCGGCGAAGCTTGCGCTTGCTCATCACAGTGTAGTTCATATTCAAACGCGCGAATTCGATCTGCCGCGGCTTGAACACACCAAGCTGGTCCAGGAACCACTCGTACAAAGGGCGGTGGTTTTCGTACTCGAGCGAGCACAATGAGTGGGTGATGCCCTCCATCGAATCGTTCTGGCCGTGTGACCAGTCGTACATCGGGTAGATCTTCCACCTGTCGCCGGTGCGGTGATGCGGCGGGTTGTGGATGATGCGGTACATTGCCGGGTCGCGCATATTGATGTTCGGATGTGCCATATCGATCTTGGCGCGCAAGATGCGCGAGCCGTCTGGAAATTCGCCGTTCTTCATGCGTTCGAGCAGGTCCAGGTTCTCTTCCATGTCACGATCACGGTACGGGGAATTTTTTCCGGGTTCAGTCAACGTGCCGCGGTTTGCACTCACTTCCTCCGGTGTCTGGTCGTCCACATAAGCCAAACCCTTCTTTACCAACTCCACCGCCCAATCGTAAAGCAGGTCAAAATAGTCCGAGGCATAGGTTATCTTGACCCATTCAATCCCCAGCCAGCGCGCATCGTCTTGGATCGCTTCTACGAATTCGGTCTCTTCCTTGGTTGGGTTGGTGTCATCGAATCGCAATACCAACTCGCCGCCGTTCTCCTTGGCGACGAGATAATCGATCATGAACGCCTTGACGTGCCCAATGTGCAGGTATCCGTTCGGTTCAGGAGGGAGGCGCGTACGCACGTAGTTAAAGCGGCCTGTGCGCAGGTCTTCCGCCACAGCTTCGCGTAAAAAATCGGAGGGTTTATTGTTAACCTGGGGACTCAATTCGTCGGGACTCATTCGTAACCTTGGAAATGGATTTAGCGGATAGAGTACACCGCATCTTTTCTCAGCCTTTGCCTGCCAGCGTTTCAGGAATACGATCCTTGCCGGGGCGCGTTGATTGCACTAATTATAACAAAGTATAATTGCCCTTCACGACAGGAGACCTCATGGAAGAAAAACGCGAGCCTTTCTTTGGATTGTTCTACGATAAAACCGCCGTCCTGCGCATCTCACGTTGGGCGGGTATTCTGGCTTGGGTAGTGCTGGCTGTCTATCTTTTCACCTTTGTCACCTCCTTTACCCAGTTCATTGTCCAGTTTATTTCGGGTATATATTTCCAGAAAGGCATGTCTCTTGTAGATCTGCTAAGCTTCTTCAATCCTTATCTGACCCTCCCCATGCCCGGGGTTGCTTACTTTTTCGGGCTTAAATTTGTTCAACATACCCTGCTCATCCTTATGGAAATGGAAGAGAGCACTCGCCGTTCGGCCCGCGCTAAATAAAGTCTCTTTCTACCGTGGCTTCCTTGCGCCGTGCGGATGGGCGTGATAAAATACCGCCCGCTGGAAAATCTTATTGGGGATTGGTGAAATGGCATCACGTCGCGCTCTGGACGCGAAATTTGAGGTTCGAATCCTTGATCCCCAGCTTGGTAAAAGCCCGGATGTCCATCCGGGCTTTTCTGTTGTATTTTTCGCAATTTAGTTGTTGATCAGTTTTTTCCATGTGTTCGGACCAACAATGCCATCAGAGGCGATATTTTTCGAGGTTTGAAAATCCTTCACAGCTTGCAGGGTGATCGGCCCGAAGATCCCATCTACATTGACGTTATTGAAGCCGAACTTGCCTTTCAGGAGCTGTTGAATAGCTCTCACAGCCGGGCCTGTGTCTCCTTGTTTGACTGTGACAATGAGTGCTTCCCAGGTCTCCGGTCCGACGATCCCATCCTCGGAAAGGTTCTTCAGGGTTTGAAAATCTTCCACTTCAGATTGGGTATCCGGTCCAAAGATCCCATCCGTGGCAGGAGATTGCCCATGGTGGTTGAGAAGATATTGAATGGCGTAGACCTCATTGCCGCTATCGCCTTTCTTGAGTGTGGGCCATTCCGGCGCAGCTGTGGCTTTGATCTGGACCCAGAATGGTCCTGTGGATAGGGCAAAAATCGCACCGCTCGAATCCTTCAACTTCCAATTCCCTTTATAGGTGCCGGTGGAATTGGGGGCGACCAGGTTGATGGAAACCTCGAGGGTCTGCCCCGGGGCGACGGTTCCGTTCGTCAGTTGTTGTGAGGAGGGTCCGCCCATTTGGTCGCCCGAGTCGAAGACGACCTGATACCCCGAGGTCCAGGTGCACGAGCCGACGTTCTTCAGCTTCCAGGTCTTTGTAAATGCCTTTCCGACTACGATTGGGGTGTTATCCGGTATGGTGATATCTTCAACGAAGGATGCGCGGTTGCACGGCTGGGATGTTGCTGTGGGTTGGCCGGGCTGTGGAGGTTGGGTTGTGGGGGATGGCTGTGAAGTATTCTGCCCGGAAGGCTGCGTGGTTTGTGGCTGTACCTCGAGCGTTGAAGTAGGCGCGCTGCCCTGGTTGATCGATGCTTCAACCGTTTGTGCCGCATATGTGGATACCAAATCGAAATCATTTCCCGGTTCCGGTGAACTGGCGGGCAGGTTACAGGCAACGGATGCCAGGACGATCACGAGTATTGTGGCAATGATGTTCCTTCTCATGGTAATCTCCTCTTTACGTGAAGTTTACTTGGCTTGAGGAATAGTTTCAATTTGACATTGGTACTAATGGTATTCCTCCTTCCTTTATTTTGCGCAAGATGAAGGTCACGCTCAAATTTGCTTTTATAGTTTGGTGATTTGTAAAGTTATGCTAGTCCGGGAAGACTAATGTTGCTTCTACAGTCTTCCCCTTACTGGCGAATATAAGATCGTCATTGCGTAGCAGGAAAGATATAAAAAAGAAGAGGCTCAAGCCTCTTCTTTTTTATAAGAAAAATCTAACGAATTACTCTACGATATTGATCGGCAGTGAGTTGTTTGCTCCCAATGCCGCCACGGATACTTTCTGTGCGATCTTCATGGCGATATCCGTAAATGCCACGGCGACCGGAGAACTCGGGTGTGCATCTACGATGGGGCTTCCGGAGTCTCCGCCAATGCGTACATTTTGGTCGATGGGAACCTGCCCGAGGAAGGGTGTGCTGGTGCTTTCTGCAAGTTTTTCACCGCCACCCGAGCCGAAAAGATCCATCTTGGAGCCGTCGGGCATTTCGAGATAAGACATATTTTCAACGATGCCAAGAATGGGGACTTCCAAAGTTTTGAACATGTTCAGCCCACGTCCGGCATCTTCGAGCGAGACCAATTGCGGTAGGGTGACGATTACCGCACCGCTGAGGGGCAACGCCTGTGCCAGGGAAAGGGCCGCATCGCCTGTGCCGGGGGGCAGGTCGACAATGAGATAATCGAGTTCGCCCCATTCCACATCGCCAAGGAATTGACGAATGGCGGAGTTGAGCATCGGTCCGCGCCAGATGAGAGGCTGCCCCGGTTTGACCAGCAAACCCATCGAAACCATCTTCAGTCCATACGCTTCAGCTGGGATGATGCGCGGCCCGTTGGGAGGTGGAAGCTGCTTCACACCGAGCATGGTGGGAGTGTTCGGCCCGTATATGTCTGCATCCATCAAGCCAACACGCGCACCTGATTTTGCGAGTGCGACAGCGATGTTGACGGATACGGTGGATTTTCCCACACCGCCCTTGCCAGAACCGACCGCGATCGCGTTGCGGATCGGCATATTGACGAGCCCGCGCATGCGCCCGTCATTGGGGACATCTGAGTCCATTTTGATCTCTATCGCCTTGACGCCATCGACGGTTTTAACCGCGTTGCGGCAATCCGCTTCGATCTTTCCACGCAGGGGGCAGGCGGGAGTGGTGAGCATGACAGTAAAGGCGACCTTGTCGCCTGCGATCTCCAGGTTGCGGATCATGTTCAGGGTCACAAGGTCCTGCCCGAGGTCCGGTTCTTGAACCGTACCCAGGGCTTTGAGTACTGCTTCTTTTGTTGGGGTCATGAGGTTCCTTGAATACAGGTAAAAAGTAGACAAGTGGACAGGCGAAAACCGTACCTGTCTACCTGCTTCGATGTGTACGAATGATTATGCAGCAGGTGCAGCAGCCGCTTCAGACTTGGCAGCCTTTGCCGCTTCCTTTGCCTTGCGCTCATCCTCGTTCATTTGATAGTTCAACGGACGGATGCTCTTGTAGTAGGAAGCCGGCTTCGATAGCTTTTCCAGGTTGTATACATTGCGTTCATAGGATGCAATGTCGAAGTTGTGGTCCATGATGATGGCATCGAAGGGACAATATTCCGCGCAGAATCCACAGTTCATGCAGATGTCCATGTCGATGAAGAATTCCTTCGGCTCGGGCACGGGTTTACCGGTGTTCGGGTCGTTGGTGCGCACGATCCAAATACATTGGGGTGGGCAGACTTTTGCGCAAATACCGCATGAGGTGCAGCGCATTTCCTTCTTGCCTTCCTCTTTTTCATCGTAGACCAGGAAGGGGACGTAGCGAAATTCTTCCGGCTGGATCAACTGCTCCTCGGGATATTGCACTGTGAAAATGCCGCGTGTGTCCTTCGAGGCGCGATGGGCAATGCCTTCTTGTGAGTAATATCGTTTTTTACCCTGAAGCCACCAGGTGATATCGTCGAGATATGTGTCGCGAAAGCGTTTGAAGGTGACGCCCAGACCTTTAAGTATGCCTTTTCCGTACATAGGTTGCTGCTCCTGTATCCTGTTTCAGGTGCCAGAAACTCGGCACTTGAAAACTGGTACCTGATACTGATTTATCTATCCACTTCGCCCATCACAATGTCGAGCATTGCAAGCAGGGCAACAAAGTCTGCGATCTTGACGCCTTTGCACATCGTTTCGACAGCGGTCAGGTTGACGAACGAAGGGGCGCGAACATGATAGCGATAGGGATTCGGCTTTCCATTCGAGACGAGGTAGTAGGCGAGTTCACCTTTGGGGGATTCGACCCTTCCATATGCCTCGCCTGCCGGGACGCGGACCTGATACTGCGGCTTCTGCGAGTTGATCGGACCCTGTGGTATCTGTTTCAGTGCTTGTTCCAAAATGCGCAGCGACTGGCGGATCTCATCGAAGCGGATCAAGTAGTTGTCGTACATATCGCCGTTATACCGCACAGCCACATCGAAGTCGAAACGATCATAGACCGAGTATGGGTCTGCGCGGCGCAGATCGTATGGGACACCTGTAGCGCGCAGGCATGGTCCCGTGACCGAGTTGCGGATGGCTTCTTCTGCATTGAGCACGTGGACTCCCTTGAGGCGGGCGACCAGCACTTCGTTCTCGTTCAGGAAGCGTTCCATTTCGTCGGTCTTGGCGGGGAGTCTTTCCACCACCAGATCCTTAATCTTCTTGAGCACATCGTCGGGGATGTCACGAACCACGCCGCCAAAGCGGAAGTAGTTGCACATCATGCGCGCGCCGGAGGCGGCCTCGAAGATGTCGAGGATAAGTTCGCGTTCTTCGAAGGCATACAGCGACGGCGTATACATCGAGCCAAGATCGTTGATGAGCATACCCACGAAAATAAGATGGTTCTGGATACGGCTTAATTCCGCCATGATTACGCGGATATACTCAGCGCGTTCCGCGACGGGGATCTTCATCAACTTTTCCACGGCGATCGCATATCCAAAATTATTCGCCATCGAGTTGAAGTAATCGAGGCGGTCGGTGTATGGCATGATCTGAAGGTACGTATTGCGCTCGCCGATCTTGTCGTGGTTGCGGTGTAGATACCCCATAACCGGTTTGAGGCTGGTGATGGTCTCACCATTCAATTCCACTGCCACGCGTAGAACGCCGTGGGTGGACGGATGATGCGGACCCATGTTGACCACCAGATGGTCCGTCCCCATGTGGTCGTCGTGGGTGTGTTTCAAGCTCGAGCGGTCAAGCGAAAAATACAGATCGTCTTCGTTCTTCGGCAGGTATTCGCCCGGGTCGAAACCTTCGGGGAATTTCAAATTGTCCCGGTACGGGTTCTTGAACTCTGCATAAACGTGATGACCATCAGGCCAGCGGCTTTTGAAGGGCTTGGTCTCCTCTTCAAAGAACCCTTCCTTGTAATCTTTTCGGAGAGGGTGACCTTCGAAACCTTCCCACATCAAAATGCGGCGCAGGTCGGGGTGCCCCGTGAACTTAATGCCCATCAAGTCCCACGCTTCGCGTTCCTGGAAATCCACACCGGGCCAGATGTCGATGAGTGAGGGGACCTCAACTGGATCGATGCGCTCTAGTTGAACTTTGAAGACAAGCCCGGGTCCGCCTGTGGTGCGGAAGGCGTGATAGACCACTTCCATCTTGTTCTCAGCGGGGTAGTCCACCCCGGTGACGGTGGAGAGCAGATCAAAACTGAATTCGTCACGCAGGGCTGTGGCGACTTCAAGGAGGTTTTCCTTTTTGACGATAAACCCAGAGAACCCGGGGCGGGCATCAGCCGTGACAAAATCCGGGAAACGAGCTACAAGGTCAACGGTCAGGGATGAGGCGGGGGCGGTCATGCTACACCTTCCTTCTTTGCGGCGGCTTCCTTGTACTCGGAATTGCGGCGCACATCGATCAAATCGGGTCCAAGGATGGGCATGGGCACATAGTTCGAATCCACTTTGCCTTTTTCATACCAACGCACTTTCTTGATGGATTGTTTGTCGATCTTTTCCTGAAGTTTGATCATGCCAGCGATCAATGCCTGCGGGGTGGGAGGGCAGCCGGGGATGTACACATCGACGGGCAAAAACTTATCGATGCCAGCCACCACGTTATATCCCTCCTTGAACGGTCCTCCGCTCGACGCGCAGGCACCCATTGCCACCACATATTTCGGCTCGGGCATCTGGTTGTACAGGCGGATGATGGCAGGCAGCATTTTCTTGGTGACTGTGCCGGAGACCAGCATCATATCCGCCTGGCGCGGGGTGGGGCGCATCACTTCCATGCCGAAGCGCGCCATATCGTAGCGGGCGGTCTGTGCGGCGATCATCTCGATGGCGCAGCACGCCAGACCGAACATCAACGGCCAGACCGACCAGCGGCGACCCCAGTTGTAGAGGCGGTCGATCGTGGTGATCGAAACCACATTCTGGATGTCCTCCGGGATGTTGTAGTTCGGCAGGTTCAATCCTTCGTATTTATTTTCTTCCATGGATGTACTCCTCGTACCAGTCTTGGTATATCGCGTATAGGATGTCGTCGTTTGCGAGCGCGGGATCATCCTCGAATTCCGAAAGTTCCAGCGTCCAGTCGTAAATTTGTTTGAGAGATACTTCCTCGATGTTCACGTTTTTGTGTTTGCGGCGCAGCTCCATTGCAATGGCGTAAGTGGCTTCCCAGTTGAGACTCATTTATCGATATATCGTTCGCGATAGTAAAGGAACAGGGGCAGGGAAAACGAAAGCCCAACCAGCAGGGTGGCAAGGAAATAGGCCCACCAGTATTTCATACCGAGCCGGGCAGCCTCGTGATAGTAGAACGTCCACGCCGTCAGAATGGAGATGGTCAGGTCGGCGGCAATTAACGCACCCCAATCGAGCGCGGTGACCTGAGCCAATGCGGCCAGCGTTGTCGCATCATTTGCCGTATAGAATTTGAAAACGAAATAATAGGGAATAAAAAAGCCAATAACTGCAAGTGTGAGGTAAAGGGTCTTTTTCAATTTGGCGGGTTCCATCACAGTCTCAGCGATTATACGCATCGGATGTGGAACCGTCAATCGAATTATGCAAAGATATATTTGCAAAAATCAAGAAGTGAGTATAATCACTTTGGGCAGATGACAGACCCCGCATCGTTCCCCGCCCAAGCTTGGTTCGGTTTTCTGACGTTTTCCTACTCCTTTGCCTTCTTCAAAACCGGCGCAAGAAGGCGCTGACTTGGTAGATCATCATGGCTACTTCCCGACAAAAGATCCTTGTTCATCTCAAAAAGAATCGTTCTGCCTCGGTACGGGAGGTGGCACGCGCATTGAAACTTTCGGCGCCAAACGTCCGGCATCACCTTTCTGTGCTCTGTTCAGACGGACGTGTTGGGATGACAACCGTTCGCAATCGTGATGGGAGGGGCAGACCCGAGAAAGTTTATTCACTTTCAGAAGCGGCATTGGGAGATAACGTTTCGGCGTTGGCTAAGGCTCTTTTGTCCGAGGCAGGCTCAAATATCAAAATGGAGGCGTTGGCACATCTGATATTGGATGGACGCCAATTTGCCGGTCAATCGATGAATAAGCGCTTGGTTTTGCTTATCGAAAAATTGAACGAAATGCACTATCAGGCGCGCTGGGAGGCGGGATCGGGCGGTCCGCGGGTGATCATGGGGCGCTGCCCGTACACACGGGTGATTGATGGTCACCCGCAGATTTGTAAAATGGACGAAGCTTTGCTGAGTTCCGCGCTCGAGCGGACGGTTTCTCCCGTACGCCGCACGGAGTCTCAGCCGGGTTTGTGTCCATTTTTATTCGAGGTCAGATGATGTCATGTTGACGTTCTATGAATTTACGGAAGAGGATCTGCGTACGAACCAGCGCGGTTTTTTTACCGCAGGGCAAAAAGATTTTCTAAAGCATTATGGTAATAGCCTTGTCCAGTCACACCGCAGCGGCTGGCCCGTCATACTTTTCTTCATGTTCCTTGGGGGCGGTATGATCCTTGCAATGAACCTGTCAAATGAAAGTGCCCGCCGCGCTCTTTTTTCCAGTCCCATGAACCTGGCCCTCCTTTGTGCCTCCATTCCGTTGATTTTAGGTGTGTATGGTTTGGGCGCGGTCTGGGCAAGGCGCACCGCTTCCCGTTTCAGTGAGCCGGAACTGCGCGTGGCGGAAGGGCAGGTCGAATGGGATGAAGAAAATTCGGATTCCGGTACCACCCATTACCTATATGTCGGTGAGACAGAATTCAAGTTTGGCGAAGATCTGAGTCAGGCTTTTCCTGCAGGCAGACGTGGTCGAGTCTTTTACGGCGAAAGTTCCGGCATCAAATTGATCGTCTCTCACGAGTTGCTGCCTTAGCCTTTGATTCTTCATTCGGGAGGATTTAGATTCAATTCTTTTTGTGCGACTTCAATGTTTGCCGCATTTAGGAAATTGAGCGCATTTTCATCAGTCCGGTAGGCAACGCTGTATACGATACGAATGATGCCCGCATTGATAAGCGCCTTGGTGCAGTTAATGCAGGGAAGATGTGTGACGTAGCAGGTCGACCCTTTGGTCGAAACCCCGTGGAGGGCAGCTTGAATGATGGCGTTGGTTTCGGCGTGGATGGTACGCACGCAATGACCTTCCACCATCAGGTGGCCGATCTCATCGCAATGTCCCTGCCCGGCGGGAGAGCCATTGAAGCCGGTGGTCAAAATGCGTTTCTCTCGCACCAGCACACAGCCCACAAAAGCGCGGTCACATGTGCTGCGTTCTGAAACGGCGTAGGCGATCTTCAGAAAATATGAATCCCAGTCGGGTCGCAAGGGGCAACTCCAGTTATATGATTTTCACAATTCTACCCGCTCGACCTGCCAGGGGGTAGCCTTTTTGAGGTTGAGGGGTTATTACCCTGTAAAGGAGTTAGTGGTATGTCTGAAAATCTTGCAAAATCTTCCTTCTACGAACGCCCAAATGTCGAAAGTACGACCATCCCGGTCGGACCCGGAATTCCCATGGGCATGGAAGGGGTATTCAACTCCAGGCTGGGCATTGGTGGGGCATACGGCTCGTGGGGACAAAGTTTCAGTAACGCATCTCTGCCTTCGTTTCTTTCTGAGCGGAATGGCAGTTCATTTGGCACCGATGATGTTTTGAACCTGTCTGAGCTCGGCTTCAATTACCGGCAGCATGTCCCACGGCTGAACGAAGCGGAGAGCCTGCAATTGGAATTGGAAGTCGGCGCGCGCCTGCTGCGGAAAACGTTGGATGTCTGTGGCTGGAAGGCGTCGGAAGTCGAAGGCGTCTTGATCGGCATGACCGGTCCCGTATCGTTGAATTACATCCGGCAGATATCGGATATGGTTGGGATTCCCGAATCGGCATTAAAGGTATCTGTGCATAAAGCATGCGACGGCTCGATGGGCGCTTTGCACCTGTCGCTAAACCCGAACTTATCCAAACCCGGGCAATTCAACATTGCAGAACATTTGAAAGGGAAGAAGGTCCTGGTGGGCGGCATCGAGGGTTTGAGCCGCCTGACTTGCGGAACCTCGGACAAGAACGCGCTCCAATTATTCGGAAATGGTATGGGAGCGATCGGTGTCATTCCCGGTGAGACGATGCGATTTATCGTGGGGAAAAGTTTTGAAACTTTTGATGAAGAGGGATTATTGGCTGTAAAGATGCAATACCCACATTCGGGTTCAAAAGCGGCCGAATCTCTGTTGGATATTACGGAAGACCCCAATAACGGAATCCGCGTTGCGGGGTTGATGCACGAACCGCTGAACGGGGAGTCCGTTGAGATGGCAGGTTTGATGGGCATGGTGAAATTATTTGTCCGGACGGGTGTTCAGGTGGTGGAAGATGTCTATCGGGAGTATCGCGCGCTGATGGATCGGATGGGTAACTCAGGCAAATCGATCACGATGGGGATCGTGCATCACGCAAATTACAAGATCAACGCATTGAAAGCCAAGCATCTCTCGAAATTAGGAATCGAGTTTCCCATGCCCTGGTTATTGAGCGACTTTGGCAATGTCAGCGCGGCATCAAACATGATCGCCTTCCTTCGCAAACTACCTGAATTTAACCTCGGGGACCATATCT
>CAZYLM010000065.1:0-12680 GCA_964648645.1 uncultured Anaerolinea sp. | reverse complement strand
AGCAATATTCATGATGCCACCTCGTTACGGTTTGTATCGAACTGCACTATTTTATCACTCGGCTGCCGCCTTGGTCATCTTCGTTTTCAACCACTTCAAGCGGAAGGTCTCCTCGCGTTCCCGCTCCTCCAACGAACTGACGATGAACTCGATCTGATGTTTGTATTGCGGGATGAAAATGTGTTGCAAAGCGTTCACACGGCGCTGGGTCTTGCGCAATTCGTTCGCAAGCCGCCAGACCGCTGCCGTCAACATGGAAAGTTGAGGAATGCGTAGTAGCACCTCGCGGAAGGCGTCACTGGCTTCATCGAGGACGGCAGAGGTGTCTCCCGGGCTGTATGGAAGTTTCGGCGGCTCCCCCACCGCTTCGATCTGTGGAAGTGCCACGCCCATCACACCGCGCAGGCGCAGATGCACTTCCACTGTCTTGTTCACGGCAAGCGCCGCCCATTCGACATGATCCGACCCCATGACCAGGCGCGCCTTTTCCATTGAGTCATACGCGGTCTTCAGCAGTTCCCAGACTTCTTTTTGAAGTGTATCCGCTTCCTTCGCCACACGAACCAGTTCGCCCGTCAGAGCTTCGCGTTTGCGGTCGAGGATCTCGTACCCCTCTTTGGCGAAACGCAATTCCTTCTTGAGGCGGATCAGGTTCGTGCGGGTGGGAGCAATGTTAATTTGCGGCATCGTCGCCCTTGTAGTATTGTGCGATCTCGTCGAGCGTCACGCGGGTCAATTCCTTCTTCGGCAGAATCGATAACAGCTTCCAGCCGATTTCCAGCGTGCGTTCAATGGTGCGGTTCTCGGTGAAACTTTGGTTGACATATTCCTTTTCGAAGGCACGCCCGAATTTGAGATATTTCTGGTCGACCTCGCTCAACTCTTCTTCACCGATGACAGATGCCAACGCGCGGACATCCTGTGTGCGCGCATACGCAGCGTACAATTGTGCACCCCATCGTGGGTGATCGTCACGCGTGCGATTCTTGCCGATGCCGTCCTTCATCAAACGGGAAAGGCTTGGCAAAACGGCGACAGGCGGATAAACGCCTGCAAAATTCAACTCGCGTCCCAACACGATTTGACCTTCGGTAATGTAACCTGTTAAATCCGGCATCGGATGCGTGATGTCGTCATTGGGCATGGTGAGGATGGGGATCTGCGTAATGGAGCCTTTGCTGGTGCGGATGCGTCCGGTTCGTTCGTACAGCGAAGCCAGGTCGCTGTAGAGATAGCCGGGATAGCCCTTGCGGCTGGGCACTTCACCGCGGACGTTCGAGATCTGACGCAGTGCTTCACCGTAGTTGGTCATATCGGTCAACACAACGAGAACGTGTTTTTCGAGATCGTAGGCAAGATATTCAGCAAGCGTCAGTGCCGCACGTGGAGTGACGATACGCTCGACTGGCGGGTCATCCGCAAGGTTGAGGAACATCGCCACGCGGGTCAACGCTCCGCTCTCGGTGAACGAACGGCGGAAATAATCCGCCACGTCGTTCTTGACGCCCATCGCTGCAAACACGATGGCAAACTCCTCGCCCTCAGAGGGAGGTGCACCTGCCACCTTCCCCAGCGTCGCCTGACGCACGATTTGAGCCGCAAGCTGGTCGTGCGGCATGCCTGCGCCGGAGAAAAGGGGGAGCTTCTGTCCGCGAAGCAATGTGTTCACACCGTCGATGGTGGAGATGCCGGTCTGGATGTAATCGCGTGGATAGATGCGCGCCGTGGGGTTGATCGGCTGCCCATTCACATCGCGATACACATCGGTCAACGGTTCGGGACCTCCATCGATGGGATTGCCCAAACCGTCGAAAATGCGCCCAAGCATCTCATCTGCTACCGGGATGTGCAGGGTGTTGCCCAAAAAGCGCACGCGCGTCCCATCGATGGAAAGCCCGGTGGAACCGGCAAAGACCTGCACGACCGCAAAGCCCTGGCCGACCTCCAGAACACGACCGCGGCGAAGTTGACCGCGCGAATCCTGGATCTCGACCACTTCGTCATAGCTGACGTTCGCACCGCCTTCGACAACCACAATCGGTCCTTCGATACGGGCAACGCCAACGACCTCCTGACCGCCTTGTACTGTTACATCGCTCATGATCTGTACTCCGCATCCAATTGACCCATCTGCTGGTCAATTTGGTTTTGAATGTCGTCGAACTTCGTTATCTCCTCGTTCGTGACCGTGGACTTGGCGCGGATGATCGTATCCACAACCGGCAGGTCGTGGATCAGGTTGATCGGCGCACCGCGCTTTACGATTGCCATGCCGCGTTCGTGGAAGTAAAGCACGAGCTCCAACATGCGAATTTGCTTTTCCACCGAAGAATAAGCATCAACAGCTTCAGTGGCATTCTGCTGGAGGAGCCCTTCACGGATGAGGCGGGTGGTTTCGAGTACCATACGTTCGGTATATGGCAGGGCATCGGGGCCGACAAGTTTGACGATCTGCGAAAGGCGCGCTTCCTCGCTCAACAATTCCATCGCGCGGTTGCGCATTGCGAGCCAATCCTTGCCGGTCCTTTCGCGCCACCAGCTGCCCACTTCTTCGAGATACTCGCTGTAGCTGTCCAGCCAGTTGATGGCCGGGAAATGACGTGCCGACGCAAGGGATTTATCCAGCGCCCAAAAGCAGCGGATGAAGCGTTTGGTATGCTGGGTCACCGGTTCCGAGAAGTCACCGCCGGGGGGCGAAACCGCACCGACGATCGACACTGACCCTTGTGAACCATTCAGGTTATCGACATACCCCGCGCGTTCGTAGAATTCCGCAAGACGGCCAGCAAGGTAAGCCGGATAGCCTTCTTCCGCGGGCATTTCTTCGAGACGTCCAGAAACTTCGCGCAAGGCTTCCGCCCAGCGGGAGGTTGAATCTGCCATAAGCGCGACGTGATAGCCCATGTCGCGGTAATACTCTGCGATGGTGATGCCCGTGTAGATACTGGCCTCACGCGCCGCCACCGGCATATTGGATGTGTTTGCGATCAGAACTGTGCGTTCCATCAACGGGTTTCCCGTCCGCGGGTCGATCAGGTGCGGGAATTCCTGCAGCACTTCGGTCATTTCGTTGCCGCGTTCGCCGCATCCGATGTAGACGATGATATCGGCATCAGCCCATTTGGCGATGCTGTGCTGGGTGACGGTCTTCCCGGAACCGAACGGACCGGGGATGCCCGCCGCACCGCCTTTGGCAACCGGGAAGAAAGTATCCAGGATACGTTGACCGGTGATGAGCGGGATGTTTGCGCCGCGGCGGTTATTGAAAGGCCGGGCGCGCCGGACGGGCCATCTTTGAAGCATGGCAACGGATTTTTCCTCCTTGCCCATCTTCACTTTGACGATGGTTTCATCGACGGTATATTCGCCCACAGGGGCAACCCAGCTGATGGTGCCTGAATCATCCGGGTTAAGCATGATGCGATGCTCGAAGGTATCGGTTTCCATCACCACGCCGAGGATCGATCCGCCCTTCACCACATCGCCCACCTTGACCTTGGGGGTGAATTTCCATTTCTTTTCACGATTGATCGAATCAAAGCGCGCGCCGCGGGTGATGAAGGACCCCACCGCCTCTTCAATGAGGGGCAGCGGCCTCTGCACTCCGTCGTAAATGCTTCGGATCAAGCCCGGTCCGAGTTCGACCGAAAGCGGCAATCCTGTCCCAAAGATCGGAGCGCCGGTCTGCATGCCGGACGTTTCTTCGTAGACTTGAACGGTCATCTGGTCACCCTTCAAACCTATGACTTCTCCCACCAGGCGCTCTTCGCCAACTTCGACGAGTTCGAGCATGCCTACATGTTTGGAGCCGCGGGCACGAACAACGGGACCGCTGATCCATGTGATCGTTCCGATTTGTTCGCTCATACCTTTTCTCCCATCAATACCTTGTAAACGGAGGAACGCAGGGAGCTTTGTAAACGGCTCAGACGTATTTCGAGCGTGTTATCGTAATTGAGCTTGCCACCAGCCGCAATGACCACCACGCCACTGCCTTCATCCAAAGCCTTGCCGGATGAGAATTTTCCCTTAAGTTCCTTCGAAAGATCATCCAGTTTCAATGTCTTCTGCGCAGATTCGTCGGCGCGCACTTCCGCCTCGGTTGCCTTCAACTGGGTCAAAGCTTCGCGCGCCAACATGGCCACAATCTCGCCGTAATCGGAGCGCTTCCGCACCGCATCCAGCCGGTTGCGGACTTCGGCAAAGACATCGTTCAAGATCTTCTCGCGCTGTTCCAATTGTTGAGATCGCGCTTTGAGCAGGGATGTTGCCGAAGACTGACTACGCAGGCGGTCTGCATCCTCTTTCGCGCGGTCCAGAATGGACTTTCGCTCAACAGCAGCCTGTTCCTGGGCGCGCTTCCGGATCAACTCCGCCTTTTCCCTTGCTTCGACACGCAGGTGCTCGGCTTCGTCCCGTGCCTCCGCCATGATCGCACGCGCAAGCAACTCGATATCTTGTTCTTCAGTTTTCATAACGCTGCATCCAATTCTTTTCGCTTCGTCCGCAACGGACGGGATTCACTACAACTTGATGCCGATCGCCCGCAGGACGATATCGCCAAGCGATGCCTGACCTTCGGGCACGCCGCCGCGCGATGGGATCTCCACTACCAGCGGAATGGTGCTCCGCAGGCTGAGATGTTCCATCCGCGCAGGGATCATCGCCGCCACTTCCTGTGTGACAAGCACGATGCCGATGTCCTTATTGGCTTGCGCCTCATCCAACGCTTTGTTGACTTCATCCGCGTTGGTGGCAGTGATTCCCCCCACCCCAGCCAGCGAAAAGCCAAGCACAGCGTCCGGGTGACCGATAACCAGGATCTTCATGGATTAGAGAATGAGGAAGGAGATGATCAAGCCGTAGATCGCGATACCTTCGGAGAGACCCACGAAAATGAGAGCGCGACCAAAAGATTCGGGTTTCTCGGCAGTAGCGCCGACAGCCGCTGCGCCGGAGTTACCGACCGCGATACCTGCGCCGATGCACGCCAAACCTGTGGAAAGAGCTGCGGCAAGCGTCGCATATTGATCCACAGCACCGGCTTCCTGCGCGGAACCAGCTGCCAGCACAGAAGTCGGCGAGGCGAACCAGACTAAAGCCAGCCCGGCCGCGAACATACCCACCAAAAAGTTGAATGCGTTGAATCCGTTGACCATGCGTGAAACCGCCTGGGCGGGGCTTGTCTTGCCATTTTGGAGCAAATAGACGACTGCCGGGATGACCGGGATCAGACCAACGAGTACTGCGAATACCAAGAACATTGTTTATCTCCTTTTATTGGATGAAATTACAAACGGATCAAATCAAGAAGGCGCTTATCGTCTCAAAGTCTGCTACTACGCCTCCTCTTTCGAGGAACTTAACTTCAGCGGCTCGAACTGCAAGCCACCGCCGTGGAAGAACTTGCCAAGGATCTCGTAGTAGTGCAAGCGCATTGTCTGAATATAGACGATCAAACCTTCGAAGCCGATAATGAATAGGTTACCGATGGCAATCGTGATCCAGAAACCGATATTGGGCTCTTCGCCTGCCAGGGCAAATATCGCCAGGCTTAACCCGCCGTGCGCCACTGCGAACGCACCTACGCGAATGAACGAGAGCGTATTGCTCAACATGCTGATGCTCGTTTCGACAAGGTCCATTACCGACTGAACGATGAACATACCAAACCCGCCGATGCCCGTCCCCTCGATCAACGTATGTCCTTCCACCATGTTGCGGAAGAACCCACCGAAAGTGACGAACACACCGAAGACGATCATCAGGATCGTATATGGAAGTGGGAGCTTATACAGGGCAACGGCGATCTTGGGAGCGAGTGCGGTGGAACCGAAGAACCCGCCAAAAACCAACGCCAGGAAACACAGGTAGAACAGGAAAGATGTGACACCCGAGTGACCGAAGAGCAGGTGCGCCCAGTCTCTCGAGCGGATGTTGTTGAACATGCTCAAGAGGAAACTGAAGATCAAGATGACAATGCCGACATCAATGGCAAGGCTGAGCACACTCAGTATGCTTTCCATCGGGCTGATCCAGCTCGGCTCGAAGTGGAAATGGAGGTACTCCTCCACGAGGTGCCCTTCAAAGCCAAAGATGCTTCCGTACAGATAGCCAAAAATTGCAGCTGACGCGCCACAATAGGCGAAGAGCAACCCGAGGCTCTGCATTCCCTTCAGGAAGATCTTGTTGTGTGCCAGAATGCCGAGGGTCATCATCAACAACCCCTGACCCAGGTCGCCGAACATTGCACCGTATAAGAGCGGGAAGGTCAGTGCCACCAACAGAGTCGGGTCGAGTTCGCCATAGCTGGGATGCCCATATGTGCCGACCAGCGCCTGGAACGGTTTGAGCCATTTATTCTGAGCCAGTGCCACAGGGATGTTCGAATGATGTCCGGAGCGGGTGGTCTCCATTGTTTCGATCAGGATCTCACGCGAGGCTTCCTTGAGGCGCGTGGTCAACCCTTCCAGGTCTGCAGTTGGCACCCAGCCCACCACCACATATGTATGTCGCAGCTGCCCAAAACGTACAATGGCATCCGACATGATACGACTCATATGAACATCCCAATACAATTTTTGCAACTGGCTTTTATACGAACCGCCCATGCGGGCAAGATCCGTCTCGAGGTTCACGATCTTTTTCTTCGAAGCTTCGATCTCCTGCTTCAACATGGCAGTGATCTGTTCAGGCGTCCCGCTGAATTCATCGGGCAGGCTCAAAGGGTTGAGGTAGGCACTCTTCGCTGCACGTTCCAAAACATCGGAATTGCTGCGCGGACCGAGAATCCACACCACAGGCTTTTGCGCATCCTCCCGCAGGACGAAGAACACATGCGGGACCCGCAGCAGACTCGTTCGCAAGCGGCTGATATTCGCTGCCGGAACGATACCAAGAATGGAATGCATGTATGCGGACTTCTGCATCGCCCCCACTTCGACGTTAACATCTGCGATCGGCTCAAGCTGACGGAGTTGACTCTCCAGCATCTCGAGGCGTTTCTTTTCCGCCAATAGCTGGTCGCTCACACCCCTGACCTCATTTTCGATGCGGTCCACTTCCTCACGGACGGAGTCCAGGTCCACGACGGATTCGATCTCCCGCTTTTCGGGGGAGTCTTCATCGACCCCGACCGTCTGCATAACAGACTGAACCCGGCGCTCCAGGGAGGAATATGCCGCTGCCTTATCCTGCCAGGCATTCGAGCTCATGCCTTCCACGCCAAGATTCGCGCTATCCACCTGGTGGAATACTCCATAACCGCTCAAGGCTTTAGCGACAGCCACCAGGTCTTTGGAAGGCACGATCAACTCAACTTCAGACATCTGCTTCGGAAATAACATGGCATCTCCAATGGTTGGTATAAGGACACATGTCCCTGGTAAAGCAATTTCTGAATTACTGGATCAAGGTTGTCTTCAACAACAAGGGTCGGAATTCCGTATCAGATAACTTCGAGAACTTGGCTTCGATCAACACGACCAGGTCCTGTATCTCAAAGTCGCTCAACAAAAGGTACGCCAGCGGCAGCCCGATGTGGAACGGGTCACCGATGAATGCAGAAACGCATTGGCGCATCACCTGCTGCTTGAGCAAAAGCTCCAACTTGGGCAACCCGCTTTGAGGGTGTTCGAGAAGCGTGTTGACATCTGGAATCCCGGGATAAATACGTGAAACGACCGAGGCGATATCCGTCCCGGCTGCGATAGAACGGATATCCTCATCCTTGACACGATACCCAAAGGGCAGGGTGTAATTGATGAGTTCCTCCTCCGAAAGGTTGTGGTAGGTCTTGTAACGGATGACCCACATCAAATTGTTCAAATCAAGCAGGGACCCGATCATTTTGCCCGCCATATCCCGGTCTTTCTTGCTTTTGAGCTTTTTGACCTCACCCCATAACTTACGCCAATAATCCAGATCCAATGCAACCTCAAGCGGAAAGAGATTCTGCTCAGCGGAGTAGCGCTTCATCGCAAACGACATGATGGCTTCGTAAGGGGTGCCGTGCAACAACTCCACGGCAGCCGGTACGTTCCCCGCCTCCACCATGGCTTGCGCGGGGATGGATTCAAACGACCCAAAAGGGAATAGCACCTCGCTAACTCGCTCCCAGGCGGGCACATCGGATTTCCAGGACGCTACGGTTTGAATGCTGCGGAGTATGGCCTTGAGATTCCCCACTTCGAAATATCGATAAAGCTGACGCACGAGAGGACGCGTATCCTCCGGCGCTTGTTGGACGACGCTCGAGTAGGAGTCTGCAAGCCGTGTCCGGATCTGATGAACGACGCGGCGGGGCGTCATGTCACTATCTTTCAATCCAGAGATATATTTTCCATATGGTGTGCTTTTAAGCGCCACTACAAGGGATTGAAAGTCTGGTGTATCGCCGAGACGCGATACATCCTGCGGAGTAAGCAGGTCTGAATACATTGCCCGCACCCGCGTGCTGATCGCTGCGTAACCGAAGACGCCTCCAGCCATGGGTTATGCCCTGCCGATGACGCGTTCCAGTACGAAAGCCACCGCTTTGTCGAAGTTCTTCCTTGCAGACGCTTCGAACTCGCTGTTCGCGGCCGTGCCATCCGAACTTGATTCAGCGCCGCCTGCCTGCGCATCCGCAAGCATTTTGCGCGCCTCTTCATGCGCCTCGGATCTGGCTTTGGCGATCAAGGCTTGCGCTTCCTGTTCGGCTTTCACAGGAATTTCCTGCGCTTCACGCTTTGCCTGATCTTGTATTTCCTGCGCCTGCTTTTCGATCTCAAGTACCTGCTGAATGTGTTTCTCGTTCATTACGGTATCACCTCACTCAGGACTATCAGGATGATTAACGCCCGCTATTGTAAAGTAATAGTTCCCGTCAATCAAGGGCAAATTTGTCGACTAACGCTTTATATTGTGAAATCGTAAACATATGAAAAACACCTCCCGGGTTGGGAGGTGCAAACGGAAAATAAAAAGAGGGCTTTTATGCAAAGCCCTCTCGTGTGCATTACTTCAAGTTCTGGCGCAAACCTTCAAGTTTACCAGCGACCGAGCCGTCCATCACCTTATCCCCCACTTTGATGACCAGCCCGCCAAGAATGTCGGGGTCGACGCGGAAGTTAACCTGCTTTGCCCCGGCGCGGGATTCGAGATCCTTCGTGACCGTGGCTTTTTCAGCATCCGTCAAAGGAAGGGCACTTGTTACCACAGCAGAATCGCCTTTGAATGCGGCATCATCGAGGACAACCACTTTGCCAGATTTTACACCGGAGAAGAATTCATCCAGCAGGGCATGCTGCTTTTTGTCATCGAGCGCTTCTCCCACAAGTTTGTTCGCAGCGGCGATTGCCAGAGCTGCCACCTGGCCGCGCAAGTCACCAAGGATGCGGTTTCGTTCCATCTCGGCCTCAGCGATTGCGGACTCACGCGCCTTCGAGGCTTCGGCTTCCGCGGCGGCTTTGACATCCTTCACAGCACCCGCTGCGCGTTCTGTTGCTTCGCGAACCACTTTACCGGCTTCCGCCTGCGCATCCGCAATGATCTTCGAAGCCTGCTTTTCGGCATCGGCGCGGGCTTCCGCGGCGACACGGGCATCTTCGAGACCTTGGGCAATCTTATTCTTGCGGGTCTCCATCATGTCCAGCATGGGCTTGTAGACCCAGGCGTTCAACGTAAGGAACACGATCGCGAAGGCGATCAACTGAACGATGAGAAGACCGAGATTGATACCTAATGCTTCCATCTGACTCTCCTATCCGATTACACAACTTTGAAGAGCATGAGGAACGCGATGACCAGACAGTAGATCGCGATCGATTCGGAAAACGCCACGCCGAGGATCATGTTGGTCAAAAGGTTACCATAGGTATCCGGGTTGCGGGCCATGCCGCCGAGAGCGCCTTGAACGCTCAAACCAATACCCACACCAGCGCCTGCCGCGCCGATCATCGCCAAGCCTGCGCCCACATAGCGCATCGCTTCAATAATATTACCTTCCATGGTTGATATCTCCTTAACTATATGGTTGAGTGATTTTAGATTTCGTGCGCTGCTTCTGCATGCGCTTCTTCATGCTCGTCATGTTCGCCGTGGCCCTGGGTTGCCATCGCCATGAAGACCATTGTCAACATACCGAACACGAAAGCCTGGATCAAGCCTACGAATAACTCGAACATCATGATCATGGCAGGCAGGATACTGATCTTGCCCAGCAGGGATGCGACCACTGCCACAAGCACCACACCCGCAAACATATTACCGAACAGACGGAATGTGAACGAAAGGATCTTCGCCAATTCCGAGATGATCTCCAACAGACCTACAAGGAAATCCATCGCCCCGAAGAAGGGCACCTTGAACATGCGTTTTGTGTTGAAGAACTTGCTGAAGTATCCAAGTCCCTGCGCCCTGACGCCAATCACCTGGATCATGATGAAGGAAATCAGCGCGAGCGAGAGGGTGAAGTTCAGATCCACAGAGACGCCGCGGAAGAATGGGGCAAGGATATAACCTTCAGTTTCCAATTTTTCAGGCAGAATGAGATCGAATGCACCCATATGGGCGATGGCGTGACCCTCTCCATGCGCATGATGAATGACGCCGATGGACTCAAAACCGGGGACCAATTTGAGCAGGTTCGCGAACAACACATAGATCATGATGGTGGCAAACCAGGGAAAGATTGCCCGCGCCCATTTAACTCCGGCTGAGCTCTCCGTCATGTTGTACAACGTCTCAAGGATCGCTTCCAAGGCATTCCCAATACCGGTTGGGACAAGGTCGGTGTTTTGAGATCTCTTCAGTGAACGATTTGCAGAAAACGCAATTAAGACCAGCAAGACGATCGTCACGGCAAGGGTCGGCAGCGTATTCACCAAATAGAAAGGGCCCGCAAAACCGAGGAAATTCTCGGTGAGGGGTTCTTCGATCAATTTTTCGGCGGCAACGGTGATCTCAGGTTGAACCGGGGCATAAATGCCGCCCAAGATAAAGCCTGCGATCATCAGTACGAGGACGATCCAGCGCCGCCAGGGGGTACGTTTTTGGGTTTCCAAGCCCGCCTCCTAAGGGGTAGTTTGGTTCTCTTCGGATTCGTGTTTTTCCTTCAAACGCGCAAGCGTCCTTCGCGCCACGAACATCATCAGGAAGACCGATAGAGGAATTCCGGCAAACAGCAAGACCAGCGTGAACACCGGCTTGGTTCCGAATGTATTGTCAAGCCACAACCCGCCGAACACCGACGCCAGAATGACAGCTATGGTGATACAACCAACCTGCCCGATCATTACGACAAGCAGGGTGTAAACCATATTCTGGCGGGCGGCTACCTTGGATTGTGCCATGTTGCACGATTATAACTGACAGGTCAAATATACGTCAAAGGCAAATCACAGACGGCTAGAAAAGGTTCAGCGCGCCCACATCAGACCAATTGAAGAACGGGGTGAAGATCGTTCCCATCACGATCACGCCAAGGACCAGGACGACCAGAGCGATCATGTAGGCCTGAGGAAGGGGAATCGGGTGTTTTTCCTCATCTTCCCCGGGAAGACGGTAAAGGTAGACAAACTTCAAAACGTTCAAATAGTAGTACACACCGATGATCGAGTTGATAATGCCCACTACAACCAGCCAGGTGTAATTTGCCTGGACACCCGCAGCAAAGACAAAGACCTTCGCCACAAACCCACCGAAGGGTGGCATGCCTGCCAGCGACAGGAAAGCCGCCAGCATCATCAACCCCATCAGGGGATTTCGGCGGCTGAGACCGGCGTAGTCCCTGATATCCTCCAACCCGGTAACGCGGCTAAATGCCATCACCAGACCGAAGGCGAGCAGGTTTGTTGCAATGTAGGCTGCCATATAAAAAACCACGCTTGCCGCCCCCAATTGGCTGAATGCCACCACGCCGATCATCGCATACCCGGCATGGGAGATGGATGAATACGCGAGCAGGCGCTTGATATTTGTCTGTGGCAAAGCCAGCAGATTGCCGACTGTCATCGATATTGCAGCCAGGACCGCAAAGACCATCGTCCAGATCCCGTCATATTGGGGAAACGCAATAAAGAACATGCGCAGGATGACCGCAAAGCCAGCCGCCTTTGAAGCCGTTGAAAGGAAACCCGCCACAGGGGTCGGTGCGCCTTCATAAACATCAGGTGCCCAAAAATGGAAGGGAACGATGGATACTTTAAATCCCAAACCAACGACGACAAGAGTCACGACGCCGAATGCCAGCAAAGCGGAAACTTTTCCGGAAGCCAATGCCGCAGCAATAGCATACAGGCTTGTCGTACCGGAGAAGCCGAAGAGCAGGCTGAACCCGTAGAGCATTACCGTCGAAGCGAGTGTGCCGTAGAGGAAATACTTGAACCCGGCTTCAGTGGAGCGTTCATCATCCACCAGGAACCCGGAGAGGATATACAACGGAATGGAAGCCGTTTCGATGGAAAGGTAGAGCATGACGAGATCTGCGGAGGAGCCCATCAGGTTCATGCCCATCAGCGAGGCAAGCATGAGCAGATAGGCTTCGCCCCGTTTCCCCGCCTTTTCGTGGTCCATCAAAAGCAGGGCGGTGGTTGCCCCTGCAAACATGAAGAGCATTTTGAGGAAGAAGCCAAGCCAATCATAACGGAGCATACCGCCAAGAGTCTCTGTCGGCTCGGCGGGACGACCAAAGAGCAGAC
>CAZYLM010000064.1:9948-12724 GCA_964648645.1 uncultured Anaerolinea sp. | reverse complement strand
CCGGGAACGAAGAAGAAGCGTAAAATACAGTGGACACGGAAACGTGTCCACTTTTGTTAGAAGGAGGTGACAGTCATGGCGCCATAGCGCCATGACTGTCACCTGTAACCGCGATATGATTCTTCGTTTCTTTCCCCGCCGATTCCTGATTCTCCTCCCAATCATTCTTTTCGCCGCATCCTGTTCCCCCCAACCCACGCCGACACCTTTCCGCCCGCCGACAGCCATTCAACCAACGGCGATTCCCCCCACACCGACAATCCCCCCCACCGCCACCCTGTCACCGACAGTGACTCTTTTACCCGGCCCCTGCACGAACGAGTTGACCTTCCTCGACGATCTGACCGTCGAAGACGGCACAACCTTCGCCCCCGGCGCAGCGATCGACAAGCAATGGCTCGTCCAAAACGAAGGCACCTGCGATTGGGACTCAACCTACAAACTGAAATGGGTCGGCGGCTTCACCCTCGGTGTCGGCGAAGAACAACCCCTCTTCCCTGCCCGCGCCGGGGTGCAAGTCACCTTGCGCATCGTCTTCACCGCCCCCGCCGAACCCGGCACCTATCAAACCACCTGGCAAGCCCTCGACCCGGATGGGAATCTTTTCGGCGATACCGTCTATATGGAAATCGTGGTGCAATAAGCGCGCCTGAAACTCATAAAAAATGGTACACAAAAGTGACAGTCACCTACGAGGTGACTGTCACTTGCAAATAACTTATTGAAGAACCAAAACTGTCAACAAAATTGAATATAGTCAACAGGTGGAATGTTATCCTGACTCTACCTTGCGAGCGCAGGGCATAAAGGAGTTATGCAATGAAAACAATTATTCGCCAGATAATGTTCTTTTTGGCTATAACCCTAACAGCCTCCCTCGTGGGGTGTGGACCCGTCCAATGCGACAACGACCCGAACGATAATTGCCTGCGTGTTTTATTCCTGGGAAACAGCCTGACATACGTCAACGATCTTCCCACAACATTCTCAGAGTTGGCGCGGTCAGGCGGTCATAAAATGGAAGTGGCAATGATCGCTGTGGGAAGCGCAGCATTATCCGACTTCGTCTCATCTTCAGATCTTTCTGAAGCCCTGACCACCAGACAATGGGACTACGTTGTCCTTCAGGAACAAAGCCAGCTGCCCTCGATCGAATACTGGCGGGTGAATGAGATGTACCCGGCAGCGAGAGTTCTTGTCAGGCAAGTGCGAGAGAACAATGCCCAGCCGGTTTTCTTCGAGACATGGGCACACCGGAATGGCTTTCCTGAAAACGGGATGCCAAATTACGAATCCATGCAATATGAGATCGACATGGGCTATCAACGCATCGCGAACGAACTCGATGTACCCATCGCCCATGTGGGCATGACCTGGTTCCGGGCATTGCAATTGAACCCCGAGCTCCGGTTGTGGCAGGAAGATGGCAACCATCCTTCCGAGATGGGCACCTACCTGGCGGCTTGTGTTTTTTATGTCACATTCTTCCACGAAAGTCCGGTTGGGTTATCCTATCGCGGCAGTATCTCAGAGGAAACAGCAGGCCAATTACAAGAAGCGGCAAATCTGCTGCTCGCCGAGCCGTAGAAACAGGCTCCACCACCTCCAAATGTTGGTGTCGAAAGTCAGGAGCCCTTCGATACGCCCTTGCAGGCAGTCAGGACAAGGCTTTCGACTCCTTTCTTTTTTCCCTTGCTCTTTACATATTTTTGATTTAGGATAGGTGTATTAGTGGGAAACGCCTCCAACCCTCAAGATCCCCACATCCAAGTACTGCTCCCTGACAATTGATGACCGATCACTAACTCCTCATGCTCTCTCCCACCGACCTCCTGCACCTGCCCTACACCGCGGACCTGACCGAAGGTGGGATCGAGTTTGCCTTGAGGTCGCTGGCGTACACATACGAACGCGAAGGCAGGTCACCATATGGACGATTGCGCCGGCTTGTAGCAAACATCGCGGTCGAAGTCGCTTTTCGAAGATATCTCTCCCAGAACCATGTCCCCTTCGGGGTTAAAGCATCCACGCCGTTCACAGACAGGGAACACTTCGACGTCGTATTGGATGGACATCGCTGCGATCTCAAGTCGTATCTCATTTCACGTCGTGAACAGATCACAGAGATACGCAAAGATCCCACTGTGTTGATGGATGCGCCTGCCCTCGTCCCGTCGGATTCTCATGCCGGGGACGGCCATTCATATGATGACCTGTATCTCTTCGCCTTCATGACCGGTCTGGTGGCGGCTTCGTGGGACGATTTACAAAAGGTCATCTCAAAAAACCAGCCGCATTATCTCGTCCACATCATGCCGCCCACATGGAGCAAGCCTATGAATTGGACTCCGCTCGGTGGGCTGATCTTGAAATCGGAGTCGGCGGAGGAACTGATCGTCGAGATCAACGGGCAGGATGAGGTACGGGAAATGAAGCGCAAAGGCCTGAGTCTCCCACCAGGGGTGAAGGTCAGGCTCGACGAGTCGTTCTATTCCATCACATCCCTGCACGTCAAGCGTCTGCCCGATGCGCGGATCGGAATCCGCTCTGAACGGATGGGCGAAACACATATCGTCGCACCACAAGATTGGGGCAATATTTGGGTCTATGGCATGGATGTTCTGCTGGCGGGATACACGACCTACGAAGAAATGGGAACACGTTCGATGCTACTCCTGCCCAACGCGCGGACATTTCAATACGAACGCACACACGTCAAAAATCTTGCCATGCCGCTATCGAGGTTGAAACCGATGAGCAAGCTTTTCGATCTTGC
>CAZYLM010000064.1:0-9848 GCA_964648645.1 uncultured Anaerolinea sp. | reverse complement strand
TTAAGGTAATATTATCCCGGCTATGGAATCCACTGAAGAACATATCAAGACCGACCCGAAAGTTCCCCGCAAACACAAACCGCGCGGTACAAATCCGTTTATATCCACACTGGGGATTGCGATCCTAATCGCCACCCTCTTTACCGCATGGACCCCGAACAGTATTTTTACGAGCAACCTACAGGATCAACTGCGCACATTACTCACGCCCCAATCCGCCGTCCAAGGCGGGCTGACCCCTCAACCGCAAGTCCGAATTGGGATCGTTGCCGGGCATATGGGCAATGATTCAGGGGCCGCCTGCACCGATGAAAATGGGGATACCACCCTCACTGAAGTGGACGTCAATCTGTCGATCGCCAAGCTGGTGCAGCGCAGTCTGACCGAACGCGGTTACCAGGTGGACCTGCTTAATGAATTCGATACACGCCTGAACGGATACCGCGCCGCAGCCCTGGTCTCCATCCACAACGACTCGTGCGAATATATCAACGACGAGGCGACGGGTTTCAAAGTGGCGGCATCCATCGAAACTCGCGACGTGAACCGTGCTCAACGCCTCACGGCCTGCCTGACAGACCGCTATCAACGCATGACCGGGCTGTACTTCCATGCCAACAGCATCACGCCCGACATGACCCAATATCACGCCTTTTCCGAGATCGACCCAAATACGATTACAGCCATTATCGAAACGGGATTCCTTTACCTCGATCAGGAGATCCTGACCAAACGTACCGACCTTGTTGCAGAAGGCGTGACTCAGGGCATCTTGTGCTTCATCAATAACGAAAGCGTTCAGCCGACCCCCGCCAACCTCCCGACCATCCTGCCATGAAACTGCTTCGGTTTGGATTGCTCTTTGCGATGATGGTTCTCCTTTCAAGCGTCGCAGCATGGACGGTTGGTTCATCGCAAGCTTATACGCTCTCGCCCCAACCAGCCCCCACATATGGAAAGCCCTTCGCAGTCGCAGAGATCGTGAAGCCGACATATACACCCTCGCCAACTGCCACGTCAACATCAACGCCACCCCCGCCCCCCTTGCCAACTGAAACATCACAGCCGATGGTGCAGGCAGTGATCGTCGACTCACCGGAGCGCACCAATGCGGCTCCTGCGCCGATCAATTACACCGGTGGGAAATACATCCTTGTGGACATATCCGAACAGCACATGTATGTTTACGATACCGACCAACTCGTTTTCAGCTTCGTCGCCTCGACCGGAATGAACAATGCAACACGCACAGGCAGGTTCAGCGTCCTCGATAAAATACCCAACGCCTACGGTGCAACCTGGAATATCTGGATGCCCAACTGGCTCGGCATTTACTATGCCGGAAGCCTGGAAAATGGCATCCACGCCTTGCCGATCCTTTCGAACGGAGCCACTTTATGGGCCGGCTTTTTAGGCAGACCGATCTCCTATGGATGCATTGTGCTGGATACCAGCGACTCTCTGCTCCTTTACGACTGGGCAGAGGTGGGCGTGCCGGTGGAAATTCAATGGTGAAAACCGGGGCTTTTTGTTTATAATTTCATTGAACGTATCGCTTCTTTCATTATCCGTAGACCATATAAGGTGACCCATGTATAACCAACCTGCCACATCACGAACATCAAACCCTTCGGGTGGAAACAAGCCGGGGAACCGCAAACCAACCCACGCTCCGAAAAAGAAGCGGAATCTCGTCCTTCCCTTTTTGTTGGTCTTCATGGGTTGCGCTGTGTTCATCTTCGCAGCCTGGTCTGCGGTCACGTCGCCGGTCCTGGCTTCGATCATCAGCGGACCGTCTGCACCGCAATTTGAGCAGCGGGCACCCGGTGAATCTTTCGCCCAGGTGTATATCGTAAAGCCAACATATACGCCCGCCGCCGCCCCACCTGTTGCGCAAGAGATCCAGCCAGCTGCAACTGTGATGCCGACCGTGCAGAGCGTGGCTGTCAACCCACCGACGGATATTCCAACAGCTGCGCCTCCTGCCGACGTCGCGGTTGTACCGACAGCGACGACCCAGGCAGTGGCAGTCGTCGAAACCGGGCAGGCTGTGGCAGAAGCGGCGATTGTCCCCGATACCCCGACAGCCGAATATGTTGCACCACCGACCACTGTTGCCTATGTTCCCCCTGCCAGCACCAGTGGGAGCGGCGGTACGCCCTGGTTCGACGTTGACCTATCCGACCAACGAATGTATGCCTACGAAGGAGATACGTTGGTAAGGACCTTCGTTGTATCCACTGGCACCTGGCAAACCCCAACAGTGACAGGCAGGTTCAAAGTGTGGGTCAAGCTTCGCTCTGCACCAATGTCTGGTCCGGGGTATTACCTGCCCGATGTCCCATACATCATGTATTTTTATGGCGACTACGGCATTCACGGAACGTATTGGCATAACAACTTCGGTGTGCCAATGAGTCACGGCTGTGTCAACCTCAGCATCCCAGACGCGGAGTGGGCGTACAACTTCGCCTCTGTCGGGACTGTTGTGAACGTACACGATTGATCTGGTGTATGTCACCCTGAGCGAATGCGAAGGGTCTCTACGTCCATAGTAAGAGACTCTTCGGTCGCAACGAACGCTCCCTCAGAGTGACATGATATTTTAGAAATGGCTATTCTTTCACGCCGCGACTTTTTGAAATTGAGCGGTATCGGGCTGGCAAGTTTGGCGCTGCCCCCGCTCAATTTTGATTTAAGCGACCCGTTCGATCTCCAGCAGGGGCGCGTCACTGTCCGTACGATCTGGATGCATCAAACACCGTCAGAGACCTCCACCAAGGTCAAACTCCTTCAGCGGGACTCATTATTCAACATCACCAACACCGCCCTCAGCGAGGATGTAGATACGCACAATCGAATCTGGTATCAGGTTGGGGATGAAGGCTACGTCCATTCAGGAAACGTCCAGCCGGTGCGCACGCTCTTCAGCCAGCCTTACAGCGGCGACATACCGCGCGAAGGGCTGCTGGCCGAGGTCTCTGTCCCCTACACAGATGCATTTACCGAAGCCAGCACCAATTCAGAGGTCGGGTATCGCATCTATTACGAAACAACTCACTGGGTCAAAGCGATGGTGGCAGGGGTTACAGATGGTCAGCCGTGGTACCAGATCCGCGACGATAAATGGGACAAATACTACTACGTTCGTGCCGAGCATTTGCGGATCTACCCCCCCGATGAACTGGCACCCATCTCTCCTGAGATATCCATGAAAGATAAAAAGATCGTCGTCCGCCTCGATCAGCAATTGGTCGTCGCCTATGAAATGAACATTCCGGTCTTTGTCGTCCCCATGTCGTCGGGCGCCATTCTGCGCAGCGGCACATACACAACCCCCCAGGGGAACTTCATCACCTTCTACAAGCGGCCGTCCCGTCATATGGCAGCGGGTGATATTGCCGCCAGCGGTTTCGACCTGCCCGGCGTGCCCTGGGTGCAATACATTACCAAGAGCGGTATATCCTTTCACGGCACCTACTGGCACAACGATTTCGGGCGTCCGCGTTCGCATGGCTGCATCAACCTTTCCATCTCCGCCGCAAAATGGCTTTACCTTTGGTCCTCTCCCAGTGTCCCTTCGAACAAGGAATTTACCTATGGCTTTGTGGGGACGAAAGTGGAGATCATTGCGTAGTACCAAAGGGATATTTCTTATCCCCCACTCAACCTTTATAGTTACAATTGAATTATGGATTTTGATAAGATATCACGCCGTGACTTTCTTAAACTGACCGCCTCTGGCGTGCTTGGGCTTGTACTCTCCGAGTTGGGTTTGGGCAAAGCCTCCGCCGCCCCCCCAGCCTCAAAGGGACTCGCCCTCTTCAGCGGTGTTCCCATCTGGGACGCCCCTTCCTCCAAAGCCAGCAAGATCGAGCTTATCGGCAAGGACCAGGTCTTTGACCTGCTGGGTGAGGTTCAGGGTGATTACTTCGACAACCCGCATAATACCACCTGGTATCAGGTCGATGGCGGATACGTTTATTCCGCGCCGGTTATGCCGGTCGAAACCAATTACCAAAAGCCCATTTATCAACTCCCCGCCGAAGGGCAGCTGGCGGAGATCAGTGTGCCGTACAGTCTTACGTATCGCGCCCCTCTCTTCCGTGCGAAGAATGCTCATCGCCTTTATTATGAGACAACCCACTGGGTGAAAAACATTATCGTCGTGCGGGATGAAAAGAATGTTTTCTATGAGATCTACGACAAGGAAATGAAACAGTCTTTCTACGTCCCTTCGTACAACATGCGGATGATCCCAAAGGAGGAGTTGACCCCGCTTTCACCGGACGTTCCGAACGAAGAAAAGCTGCTGCATGTCGATCTCAGATCTCAGATCGTCACCGCCTTCGAAGGCGACAAGATCGTACTCTCCGTAAGGTGCGCCAGCGGGCAGCGCGGAACCGATACACCCAAAGGCGAATGGTCCACTTACCATAAGGGTCCATCCATTCACATGACCAACCAGGGCGATGAAGTCGCTCACATCTACAATCTGCCGGGTGTGCCCTGGTGTTCCTTTTTCACTGGTTCCGGTCATGCCTTCCACGGCACCTATTGGCACAATGATTATGGCCGCCAGCGCAGTAATGGATGTGTCAACCTGCCGTCAAAGATCGCCAAATGGGTGTATCTCTGGACGAATCCGGTCGTGCCCTATAACGTGGATTATTTGAACCAGCCTGGTACAGGGACAAAGGTGATCGTGGAATAAGGAAAGTGAAAGAAATTTTAATCGTTTGTATGTAAATCGTAGAACGTGATGCATAAATGAAAGGATGAGAGAGATGAACCAGATTTTCCAATTCAACCAGTATCTGCTCAAACGTCAGGTCTTTGCATTGACCGGTAAATTCCGCGTGTTCGACCCATCCGGCAGGCTGCTCCTGTTCAGTGAGCAGAAGATGTTCCGCCTGCGCGAAGATATCCGCGTCTATGCCGATGAAGCCAAGACCCAGGAAGTACTCGGGATCAAAGCCCGCCAGATCATCGATTTCTCGGCGGCTTTCGATGTGATCGACAGCGCCACCGGTCAAAAAGTCGGAGCCCTGCGCCGCAAAGGTATTGCCTCGATGCTGCGGGATGAATGGGAGATCCTCGACGTCAACGATAACGTCCGCGGAAAGTTAATTGAAGATAGCATTGGCCTCGCCCTTTTGCGCCGTCTTCTGACGAGCCTCGTCCCGCAAAACTACGATCTGTTTTTCGGTGAAACCCGCGTCGCGGATTACAAACAGAACTTCAACCCCTTCACCTACGAATTGAACATCGATTTCAGCATGGATGCCACCGGTCAACTCGACCGCCGCCTCGGCATCGCCGCTGGAGTTCTGCTGGCAGCGATCGAGGGAAGACAAAGTTAATCCCCCTCCACTTTCTACTTTCCAAAATATGGTGAGTGGAAAGTAGAAAGTCAAAGCCTCCTTATGCCTCAACCTCTCTTCGCCGGTCTCATCGTGGACGAAAACGGTAACCCAGTCGGAACCGCATCCATCGGCAATGAACCCGCTTATGTAGTGGATGACGCCGGATTCAAACGCCATATCCCCTCCGAGCAGGTGGACCGCGCCGTACTGAACCAGATGGCGGAGTTGATGAAAGGCAGCGAAGATTTTTTATCCAACCAGGCCGCCAAAATGCTTGGGCAGGACGACCCCTTCTCGAAGGCAATGATCGAAAATCAATTGAAGAACATCGAGGCACAGTTCGACGCCGTCCTTCAAACCGGTTTCCCTGAAGATATGAAAGCCTATCTGGGCATGATGGGATTCAAGGTGGTTATCAACTACCACGGCGAGGTGGTGAGAGTGGAACAACCAGGCGCAGCAGGGGAAGAAGGCGACGAATAAAAAAGAGACGGTCACAGTGGAAGTGACCGTCTCTTCGATATCGTTTGAAATGCCGATTCGACATCAGGCGTTAAATTTTCTCGACCACCCAAAAATGAGACAAGCCCAACGCCTTCAGCGGCGTGGATTCCATGAATTGCAGCACGGCGCGGATCATTCTCCCGAAGGCGCCTGTCCGTGCGATGATGTTGTCATACGCGCCAAAGATGACCGTGCGTTCGATGAATTTAATTGGCAGACCGTCGAATAATTTTTCCAGGTCGTGTCTGGAATACACGCGCACATGCGGGGCGAGTTTATCACGCCAGACCCTTGGCAGATAATTCACAAAAAGTTTGTTGCCGAAATAATATTTATCCCTCCAGAAAATGCCATGAGTTTCAACAGGGTAGCCGCGGTTGGGGCAAAAGAGGATCAGGCGCCCGCCTTTTCGGAGAACACGAATCATCTCCTGGATGGCATGAAGGTCACTCTGGACATGCTCGATCACCTCATGGCTGAGGATCAGGTCAAACGTCGAGGAAGGAAGCGGAAGGAATTCCCCGGCGGCGCTGACGATTCGTTCCGAGTTGATATGCGCTTCACGGGCACGCTCAAAATCGAATTCCAAGCCGGCCACCTTTGCACCCAGCTCCGTCATCTTTTCAACATACATCCCCACCCCACAACCGTTCTCGAGGACCTTTCCCTGCATGCGTTCCCCTGCATATTTTTGGATCATCTGCAACCGGCGGCGTTGCCCATCGCGCCACACATATGAGGGTTCACCCCGTAAGGCAGCCTTGTTCATATCGCGTTCGTTCATGGCGGCGATTATACCTTGCGCGTAAAAACCCTTCATGCTAAAATGTCGCGCGTAAGGACAACCCAATAACGAAGTCGACCGGAAGTGGGTAGCCCCCACTTCTTCGCTTTTTATAAAGGAGTTTTGGAGCAGGTACGTATGGCTAAGAATGATTTTGCGCTGGCGTTCAACGAAGTGCTGGAGGAAAAACAGCTCGCAAAAGACGTGGTCATCTCGGCAATTGAGTCGGCGATGGTCTCCGCCTATCGGCGCGCCGTGGGAGCATCAACCGCCCAGCATGTGGAGGCAAAACTCGACCCCGACACAGGTCTGGTGACCGTTTATGCCGAGAAGGAAGTGGTCGAAGACAGCGTTGTGGATGAACGCACCGAAGTGCTGCTTGACGAAGCGCGCAGGGTGAATGCTGAAGCCCAGCCCGGCGACATGGTTGTGGTGGAAAGCACCCCGGCCGATTTCGGGCGTGTTGCGGCGCAGACCGCGCGTCAGGTCATCCAACAGCGTATTCGTGAGGCGGAACGCTCGAACCAGATGGAGTATTACCAGCGCCAGGAGGGTGAGATCGTCTCCGGCCTGGTGCAGGCAATCAACGCCCAGGGCATCACCATCGGCTTGGAAATGAAAGCCGAAGGGACCATGCCAAACAACCAGCGCATCCCTGGTGAAAAACTGAAATTGCATGACCGCGTCCGCGCGGTGGTGCTCGAGGTCAAGGATGGCACCCGCGGTCCTCAGATCATCCTCTCGCGCGCACATCGCAACTTCCTGCGCCGCCTGATGGAGAACGAAGTGCCTGAGATTTATCACGGCATTGTCGAGATTCGCGCCATCGCCCGCGAACCCGGTGCGCGCGCCAAGGTCGCTGTCTCCGCCACCCAGCAGGGCATCGACCCCGTCGGTGCATGCGTAGGGCAAAAAGGCGTCCGCATCCAGGCCATTGTCAAGGAGCTGCACGACGAAAAGATCGACATCATTTTATGGGATTCCGACCCCGTCGCTTACATATCGAAAGCCATCAGCCCGGCTCGTGTCAGCGGAGTTTTTCTGTCCGAGGATGAGCACACAGCCACCGTCGTTGTCGGCGAAGACCAGTTGAGTCTCGCCATCGGCCGTGATGGACAGAATGCGCGCCTCGCCGCAAAATTAACCGGCTGGCGCATCGACATCAAATCTCTCACTGAAGCCGCCGGCGACTCGCTCAATAAGCTCAAGGGCGACGAAGAACTGCAGGGCATGCTCAAGTCTGCCGTCGAAGCCATTCCGCAGGTGGAGGAAACCCTTGCCAAGAAAGCCGAGGGCCGCCCCATCACCCCCGAGGAATTCCACGCTCTCGAACAGTTCGTGGACCGTGTCGAACGCCGCATGATCCTTGCCAAGGAAGAAGCGTCGCGCGTCGAGGATGAACGTCTTGCTTCCATCCGGGCTGAGATCCCCCTGGCAGCCTTCTCATTGCCCCTCGTCGATGTCACCACAATCAAGGAACACGTATTCAACATCCTCACCGAAGCCGGGTACGAAACGGTCGGACAGTTGATGTTCGATTTGAAGACCGACCAGAACAAGGTCCTCGGGCTTGCCGGTATCGGAGCCAAAGCGATCCAAAATATCGAGGAAAGCCTTGCGGCTCTGACCTTCCCCGAGCCTGCCCCTGCACCCGAGGTAGTGGAGCCCGCCCCTGCCGTGGCTGTTGAAGTTGTCGCCGATACTGCCCCGGCGGAGGAAACGCCTCCGGTTGAGAAGCCAGCCGAACGGAAGAAAGAGCCGAAGCGCGTTGTCGAAGAACCGGAAGAGGATGGCGAAGTCTCCAAGGACGGAGTCAACCTCGACGAATTGTTCTCCATCAAGCCTGAGATGTTCCAAAGCGGTGAAGGTGCGGATGAAGATTCCGATGAAAAGAAGAAGGGCAAGAAAGGCAAGAAGAAAGGCGTTGCCCTCGAATTCGACGAAGACCTCGGCGAAGTTGTCTCGCGCAAGAAACACAAACGCGGTGAAGACAGCGGCGGCGTAGACTGGTAGAAATTTACCCTCACCTCAAAGCCCTTAGGAACAGGTGAGGGAAAGTGAACGGACGTGGCAAAAAAACCTGTAGGACGTGTTAAACACATCCCTCAGCGCACCTGTGTAGGTTGCAGGGAGGTGCTGGCAAAAAGGCAACTGTTGAGGATCGTCCGCACGGCTGAAGGTGTGCAGGCGGACCCGACAGGAAAACTGGCTGGACGCGGCGCCTACCTGCACGATAAACGTTCGTGCTGGATGCGCGGGATGAAAGGCGCATTAGCGCACGCGTTGAAGACCGAACTAACGAATGAAGACCGTGCCCGTTTGACAGATTTCATGAATACTCTGCCCGAGGCAGAGCCGGACGGTTCAGACATGTGAACGACAAAGCCACTCGCTCACATGCAACCCGAATTACGCGACAGCAGATAAGTTTGAGATTGAAGGAGGTGGCTTATGAGCAGTAACGGAAACAAGATCGAAATCCCCGCCAGCATTGTCGTCCGCGACCTGGCGCAGATGATCGAAAAAAGCCCGATCGACCTGATCAAAAAATTGATGACCAATGGGGTGATGGCGACCATTAACCAGGCGGTGGATTACGATACCGCCGCTATCGTGGTTGCAGAATATGGCTTTGAGGCAGTGCCGGAAGCGGTGGAGGAAGAGTTAAAGGAAGAAACCGGTGAAGTGCCAATGTGGCGTCAGATGATCGCCGGAGAAGATAAGGCGCATTTGAAGGCGCGCCCGCCTGTGGTGACCATCCTCGGGCACGTGGACCACGGTAAGACCAGCCTGCTGGATGCGATCCGTTCGACAGATGTGGCGGCGGGCGAGGCGGGAGGCATTACCCAGCACATCGGCGCATATCAAGTCGAAATGAAGGGACGTCTCATCACCTTTCTCGATACGCCGGGTCATGCCGCGTTCACACAAATGCGCGCACGTGGCGCCCAAGGCGCGGATATTGTCATCCTTGTGGTTGCCGCCGACGATGGCGTGATGCCCCAAACGAGGGAAGCCATCGCCCACGCCAAAGCAGCGCGCGTTCCCATTGTGGTCGCCCTGAACAAGATCGACAAGCCAAACTCCAACCCGGACCGTGTCAAACAACAACTTGCTGAGCTCGAACTTGTCCCAGATGATTGGGGCGGGAATACCATGGTCGTGCCGGTCTCTGCCAAACAGAAGAAAGGCAT
>CAZYLM010000063.1:0-12790 GCA_964648645.1 uncultured Anaerolinea sp. | reverse complement strand
TCGGGTCGCAGCCTTCGATCTCAGGGCAGCCCCAGGAATTATTCAACACATGCGCGGCTTTGGTTGGGTCGCCGTCCGTGAATGGGTCGCCGCCGATGGGGAAGGGCGCAAGCATGAACTGCATACAATCGAGATACAAAGCAGGGTTGGCGAGGTTACGGTCGAGGTTCACACAACCGATCCATTGTGCTTCTGGCGCCACGCCAATGCCGCCGCTTCCCAGGATTGTCCCCATTGTGTGCGTGCCATGCCCGCCTTCATCGTTCGGTGAGCTCGTGCCATCCCATGGGTCGAACCAGTTGTAGTCGTCACTGCTGTTATATCCTCGATACTGCTTTTCGATTGCCGGGTGACTCCCGTCGACGCCAGAATCCGATTGCCCGACCACGATTCCTTCTCCATGAACATCGAATTCGTCCCAAACTTTGTCAGCGCCGATCATCTCGATATTCCAACCGACATAATCAGCGGGCTGGGAAGACTCAAACCCCGGCGAAGGTAAATCTACGGGTGCGGCACGCAGGCGCGGGCTGGGAATGACGCGGTCCACTTCGGGTCGGGTCATCAAGAACAGGCGTACCAGAGTCCCGCCCTGCACTTCCATCGCGTTTTCCAAATAATACGGCGTATATGGAATGCCAAAGCGGTCAAAAGTCTGGCGCAAGTCTGCCTGTGTGGTATTGGCGTGTTCGGTCAATCTCCCATAGGCTTCGCTCAAGCGTTCGTCGCGGTCTTTGACGGAAGTTAAGTCAGAGATATCCGCCTGGTCTTTGAAGATGACGAAGAGACGGTCGCCATAATTTCCGGGGTTGCCAAAGGTGAAGAAGACGGCTAACAGGCTGATCCACGCGAGAGCCGCTCCTGTCCATCCGAGGAAGCGCTTCACGCCCTTGCCGGAACTTGATGCTGCGACATGGAACAGGATCAACCCGACTATGCTGACACCCCAGCCGATGAGCAAAGCAATACTGACTGCGTTTAAAGCCAGCCCGCCGATATCGCCGAGGACAATGGTCAACTCGCTGGGGTCGAAGAAGGTCAGACCTGCGAATGTCAATAAACCTGCTGCAAGCGCCGCTGCCGTCCGTGAAGGGAAAGCGGACGCGACCGCACAGCCGAAAGCCGGAACCATGGCAACCAGGATCAATTCCCCGCCGTCGAAACCGAACTCCGAGGCAAGCAATGCCAGTAATGCTCCTGCGCCAATTCCGTTGAGAAAGACATTCCCGGCATCATCCATTAATGTGGATGCCAGCAAACCAAAGGATAAACCTGCCAACAGGTTTAGTAATGTATCACCAGGTGAACCGAGTGAGCCATAAACCGCCAACGGGAAGATCCCCAATGCGGCGATCAAGAGTCCATAAGGTGCCGACTGTGGCAGCCAAGATAATTTGCTTTTGTGGAAGCGTAAAGCAAAGAGGGCAGTACCAAGCGCGAAAAGGATCTGGAGCAGCGACCCGGTCTGGTCATTGTTTGGTCCAAGAAATCGCATTGTCAATACTGGAAATCCAAACAGGGAGGCTGCGAATAAACCAGCGTACCAGCCCTTGAAGCGGTCATCCTTCGTGAAATACCAAAGCAAGCCGAACAGGATGCTCATCAAAACCGCTTGCACGGCAAGCCCGACCACCCCCGCCCATTCAAGCTGTTTTAAGCTCAAGGATACAATGGCGCTCTGCCCCGTCGACCAGACGAAGAAACTGTAGATCAATGAACAAAATGGTACGGGCAATGCCACGATCAAAAACAACGCCAATGCGCCGTTGCTGTGCTTGTCTTTCTCGACATTGGGAATATTCTCGGTCAATTCATCCATGGAATCCTCTTTTGTCAATTTCTAAATTACTCCGCGCCGCCTTCGATACCCGCCTGCACTTCCTCCAATTCCTTATGCGGTTGGACATTAAAGACTTTGAAGCCCCATTGCACCGATGGACCGATCAATAAAGCATAGATGACCGTGCCAACACCGACAGGTCCATCCAGGAGCCAACCGATGAAAACGACAGTGATCTCGATGATCGCGCGCGAGACGCGTATGCTGACGCCCGTTGTGCGTTTGATCGCCAGCATTAAGCTGTCACGCGGACCTGCCCCTGCATCCACGCCGATATAAATGGCACTTCCCAGCCCCATTAACACGATCGCGATCAGTAGCATCCCGAGTTGCAGCCAGAGATTTTCAGTAACGGAAGGCATGAAAGAATTCCACAGGTCGATCCAGGGACCTATGGAAAGGATATTGGCGAGAGTACCCCAACCCATCCTTTCACGCATAGCCACGGCGCTGATCAGGACAATGAATCCCATAATGACGGTCATCGTCCCAACTGTAATGCCGAGTTTATATGCCAGGGCGGCCTCGAGTACAACCCAGGCGCTTGTACCGAGGTTGCCGCGGATCATCAGCGAAATTGCCAGGCCGAACAATGCAAAGCCGACCTGGATAATGGCGAAGTCTTTTGGAAATGTGCTCCAGCGAACAGGTTTTATCATGATACTCCTTTGAAGGCATCATGATACCATGTCCGAATTCCCCCGGTTTTGTACTGTCTTGAGTTGATTAATCCCGCGAACGAAGCCCAGTCAATTGCGCCTTGCCCAGTACATGTCCATCGATCGCAGATTCAAATTGTGTACGGCTGGCGCCTTCTGAAAGCGATAAAGTCATATCCAAGGCGTATAAAGTGAAAATATATCGATGAGTCCCGGATGGCGGGCATGGTCCGCCGTAGCCCGATTCCCCGAAGTTATTTGTACCTTTTATGCCTGTGCCTGGTCCGCCGACAGATTCGGGCAGGCTGGTCATGCTTGCTGGGATGTTAAATTGGAGCCAGTGAACCCAGTCCCCGCCATCAGGGTCAGTGACAAGGATGGCAAAACTTTGGGTTCCATCAGGCGCGCCAGTCCATGAAAGCGGGGGCGAGAAATTATCCCCGTTGCATTGACCTTCAAGGCGATAAACATACTTATCAGGTATGGTTCCGCCTTCTGAGAAACCCGAGCTTGTTAACACGAATCCGACCGGGGATGCGGGGATACAAGACGCCACTAGCCATATGCCCGACAAACAAGCAAGATGAAAGGATTTCATCGGTCTTTCTTTTATCACCACTTTATGGGCTGGTCAGTCTGCAGGAGATGGTTTCCCGGCAGAATAAACAACGGTATGATTTCTGCCCGCCTGTTTGGCGGTGTAAAGCGCCTGGTCTGCGCGGCGAATGATATCTTCGACTGACCGGTCAGAGGCGAGATCAATCTCAGCGATCCCGATGCTAAGCGTTACTGAGAGGAATGAACTGCCCGCCTCAATACCCGTGAACTCGGCGGATTGGCGTATGCGTTCTGCCGTGATATACGCCTGGTCTGCATTTGTCTCCGGCAGGAGGACTGTAAATTCATCGCCGCCGTAACGTGCCAGGATATCGACCTCACGTACTTGTGATTTTGTTACCTGTGAGATCCTTGTGAGAATATCGTCGCCTAACGAGTGCCCGAACGTATCGTTTGCCTTCTTAAAGCCGTCCACGTCGAACATGATGATGGTCATCTGCCGACGATAACGGAGCGCGGCATTGAATTCCCGGATGGCAATGTCGAAAAAGTGCCGCCGGTTAAAGAGTCCTGTCAGGGCATCGGTGCGCGCAAGGGTTTGTTCGTATTCGAACATTTTCTGGAGATCCTTGTGCGCCGCCTGCAGGGAACGATTTGCATGGCGGAGTTCATCTTCCGCTTGTTTGCGTTTCGTGACATCGTCGCATGTGACCAGGACGACCAAATGCCCATGGGTATCGCGAACTGCGCAGGCAGATTCCCGCACCCACCGGACCACGCCATTCTTATCGATCTTGCGGGCTTCGATCTGTACTGTTTGTTCGGGACTGCTCATACAGAGCTCGATCTGCAAGCGGACGCTTTCCCTGTCATCAGGGTGAAAAATATCAACAATGGGCTTGCCAATCAGTTCGTCCGGGGCGAATCCCAATTGATTCACTCCATACTTATTGACGGAAAGTGTCAATCCATTCTCGTCGGCTGTGAAGTACATCGATGGGTTGTCTTCGTACAGGATGCGATACATTTTTTCGCTGGCACGGAGCGCGTCATCCGCCTTTTGTCTGGATATGGCAAAGGCGACGTGCCGGGCAATGGTCTGGGCAAGCTGGACTTCCCCATCATGATACTGATGCTTCTTATTGAAGTAGATCATGAACTTGCCGAGCAATTTTCCCTGATACAGAATGGGGATAAATCCCAGGGAGCCGATCCCTTCGTTTACAAGTGCAGATAAAAGATGGGATACACCGGGGTCGCGCTCGACATCGGGCACAAGTATCGGCTGAGGTTCAGGATCATCCGGTTTCCAGGGGGAGTGCCCTTCGACCGCTTTTCGATAGGCATCAGAAAGCCCCTGCCAGGACTTGAAGCGTATCACTCCATCCGGGTCGAAAAGAAGTACAGCTGCGCGGTCTGTGGCAAGGGTGCTTTGTAAACTGTTCAACGCTGTATGGAAAACCTCTTCGAGGTCAGATGACTGTCCCAGTATGGCTGTCATCTGGTAAAGGGTTCTCAGATTGTTGAATTGTTGTCGAAGCGCCTCCTCCGCCTGTTTTTTCTCGGTGATGTCGCGGACGATGCTCCCCAGCCGCCAACCCTTGTCGGTACGAATCGAAAACACGCGGACCTGAATGAAGCGCCGGGTCCTATCTGTACGCTCGATGGACACCTCAATTCCGGCGGAAAATTTTGGATCTTCACCAGCATCCAGGTAATGCTGGATGTCTTCTTTTACCCTTCGATGCATTTCATCCGTTATTTCATTCTGAGGGATAAGCCGCATCATTAAATCCCAGATGTACATCCCCAGCACTTCATCGCGTTTCAGCCCGGTCAACTCCTCCAAGGCGTTGTTGAATTCAAGAATGTGCCCGGTCTCGTCTGTAAGGGTGATGCCATCGTTCGATTCCGAGACAATGCTATGGAACCTGCGCTCGCTTTCACGCAGGGCAGATTCGGCTGATTTCCTCTCGGTGATATCGCGCCCGTTGATGATGACACCCTCGACAGCGGAATCTTTCATAAGGAATTGGCTGACGATCTCAATGTAACGCCACTCACCGTGTACGTCTTTCAGGCGATATTCTCCCCTATGCACATACCCCGGCGTTTCAAGACCGATCCGGAAGGCTTCGTACAATTCATCGACATCATCCGGGTGGATTAAGCCCAATGTATCGGGGCGCATCAATGTCTCTGCGCCATACCCTAAAAGCCGCGGCACCGATGGACTTTCATATTCAACTTTCCTTTCCGAGCTGACAATCAGGATCCCATCCATGGCATTTTCGATCAGGGCGCGGAAACGCCTCTCTGTCCGATGAACTGCCTCTTCGATCTGCTTGCGCTCGGTAATGTCTCGCCCATTGATAATGATCCCCATGATGGCAGGTTCGTTCATCAGATAATGACTGACGATCTCGAAATATCGCCAATCACCATCGGAATGAAGGAGCCTGTACTCTCCTCGATGTACAAGACCAGGCAGGTCCAACCCGTTCATAAATATTTCCATAATTTGGGCGAGGTCATCTGGATTGATCAACTCGAAGGCGTTTTTCCCGAGCAGTTCGCCAGGTTTATAGCCCAGCAACCGTGCAACCGAAGGGCTTTCAAAGCTGATCTTCGCCTCCTGGTTAACCACCATAATTCCATCCGGGGCATTTTCGATCAGGGCGCGATAGTACTTTTCACTTTCATGAAGGGCTGTCTCCATCTCCTTACGCTCAGTAATATCCCTAAAATTGATGACAACGGCTTCGACTCCTGGTTCCGCCATCTGGTTGCTGAACGTGCTATCCACCCAGCGGTAGGAGCCATTATTGTGTTTGTACCTGTATTGAAAAGTTGGCGTGTAGGACGGGTCTTCGATGATGCGGGTAATTCCTTCCAGGACGACACTAATATCATCTGGGTGGATGTAATTTAGCGGGTCGTATTTTGTATAATCCTCGTCCTTGTAGTCGAACATCTCTCTGGCAGACGGGCTGGCATATTTGATCTTCCCATCTTCTCCTGCCAGCACAATCCCGTCAGGTGCATTCTCGATCAATGCCCTGAAACGCTTTTCCGCCAGGCGGACAGCCTCTTCGATTTTCTTCCTCTCGGTGATGTCGCGTGCCACAGCGATGACGACATTCTTGCCAAAATACATGCCCGGCGTGAGACGCACATCTTTGGGAAAGATCGTACCGTCTTTTTTGATCCCCCAAAATTCGAACTCAGCCGATTGTCCGAGAAATGCCTGTTGTACATATCCCGCAACTTTTACAAGGTCATTCCTGCCTGGGGCGGAAAGAAACTCGGGGGTCCGCCCGATGAAATACTCACGAGGATACCCATACATCCTTTCAGCGCCTTCGTTTACGTCCAGAAAGACGCCGTTCTCATCCTGGATATAGATCGTCTCGGTCACATTGTTGAAGATTCCTTCAAAAGTGGTCTTTGAAGCCAGCAAAGCCTCTTCCACATGTTTCCGCTCCTGCAGTTCCTGCGCCACTTGTTTTGCCAATAAAGTGTTTCGCAGACATACAGATATCTGCGCTGCAAAGAAATCTACCGCGTGCACGTCCTCCTGCCCCAAGCGTTTGGCACCATATACGAGCATAATCCCCAGTGTCTCATCATCCACATACAGGGGCGCAATAATGCCGTTATCAGTGCTTAGCAATTCGATCAGTTTCCCGGCAAACGGATGGAGATATTTGGGAAGGGCCTCCTTGAACAGCGTCTTCCCATCTTCAATATACTCGGACCTTCGCTCCTTGATGACCCGGCCGTAAATGCTTTCCTCTGAGATCTGCCAATAAAAATCCTTCGCTTCAAATCCAACCATCTTTTCAGCTGTGTGGATGATCTTCTCTGGAACGGAAGTGTATTGATAATGCAGACTCTTCTTCTCGCTTCCAAACTTGAGAATGGTGATTTCAAATCCCAAGGCGCGGATATGCTCCCCAACCGTCCTGAATATCTCATCCGGCTCATGCACCAATTGGATTTGATTCGCCGCCCGCCCCAATGCCAGCAATAAATTCCGGTTATGGGTGAGCGCCTCCTCTGCCTGCGTTCGGGCGGCAAGTTCATCCTTCAAATTTTGCATCAAACGGACGTTATACAGTCCGGCTGCGATCTGCCCTGCAAACGAATCCATGGCAGACAGGTCATCATGACTCAGAAAAGCGCCGTCAACCTTTAATAACCCCAGCGCCTCATCGCCGACCCATAATGGGGCGAGCACACCCTGGCGCAAATTGAAGATGGTAGCCAAAGGGCTGCATAATGCCTGGATGGGTTTGGGGAGAGATTCCTTCAATGTATCGATCGAGGAAACAGTATAAACAGCTGTTCTTCCTTGAAGAGTGCGTTCATAGATCCCGCCGGGAATGATGGGAAGCCGATAGGTGCGCATGGACAGCCCGGTCATCTGTTCCCCCTTGCGGATCAACTCAGGCGGATACGACAGGTAGGCAATGGATAACGATTGTCGGTCTTCGTTGAGAAGCAAAAGAGCAACATTCCCACCTAGGGATTGAATTTCCTTTCCCACCACGGTGTAAAAATCCTCGGCAGTATGTGCGCGCTGAATCGCCTGCGCTGCCCTGCTCAGTGCAAGCAAAAGAAAATGCGCATGGGTCTGGCTTTCGCGCGAACGATCGTGTTCCAACGGCTGGGTATCGCGTGAAAACATCGAGCGGTCATCCTTCCGATTCCGCCCCTGTCATCCCATCCAGGGGATGCCGACAAAGATAGAGCTCCAGCTTTGTCGAATCGATTTGGGGTATTACCAGGCGACTCGCAAAATAGTTATTGAAATGGAAAAATTACATGAAAAATCAGGTCGCTCGGCAATGTGAACTTAATATATATGGTAAGCGACTCAAAGTCAAGCGTAAATGACTTTACAATTTTAGGGCTGTCTTTATGTGTGCTCTCAGTTTCGTTTGCTTGATCCCTGTAAGGTCGATCTTTTTTGCCCCGATCATGTCTGCGAAGCGTTTAAGCCCCTTGACGAGCGCGGTTGCGAAATCGCCGTCTTTGGGGGCATCATCTTCCAGCCAGAAACCCAAAATATGGAGCGTGCTTGTGGTTCTATCCAGTTTCGGGTCGAGCCGTGCCACCAGGTCGTCGCCATATAAAATCGGCAGAGTGTAATAGCCCCACTTGCGTTGATGCACGGGCTTGTATACCTCCCAGACATACTCGAAATCGAAGACCCGTTTTGCCCGTCCACGAGCACTGACGATTTCCAGCGGGGCGAGATAAGTGACCTCTTCAGATGTGGTCGGACCTTTGGGCTTCCACTCTTTTGGAATGCGCCCCGCCTCAAGGGTGGACAGATGAGCCTGGTCGCTGCTCAAGATGAGGAAGTTTTCCTTGAAGCCTTCCACTCGAATCCGGGAGACTTCTCCCTTTTCGATCAGACGTTCGATGCGTTGCGCCCCTTCCTTTGCTGTCACCTTTCGGTGGATGTATTCGCCGAAGGCAGTCTTCCATGAAGGCTCACGGGCCATGCCGTAAAATGCGATGACCTTTTTTCCAAGGTAATCTTCGGCTTCGTCAACAGGAGCGGCGTAATCAAATTCGGCCGGCAGGACCCGTTCCCGCAGATCGTAGATTCGGTCAAATCCCCTGCGGCTCGAGATCATTACTTCGCCAATCAGCCAGAGGTAAAACAAAGTGACCGATGTCTCTTTGCGCCCGCGATAGCTCCAAGCTTTGACGGCATCGCCTTCGATGTCGCGGTTCCCAAGTGGACCTTTCTCGCGTAGTTCGTCCAGCACGAATTTAATGATCTCTTTTGGCGGGTGGGTAAAGGATTCGTACCGCATTCCCTTTTCCTGGCGGTGCTTCATATGCAGACGCCAATAGGGAAACTCATGCATTGGGTACATCATTAACCAGCCGCCATAGTCGAAGGCTTCGCGCTTGTCATACGCCATTTTATAAAGCAGGTCGGGTTTGTAATCGAGCACTCGCCCATACATGGCGATATCCTGGCTGCGGGCGACCATGACCAGCGGGTCGAGCTGCAAGGCTTGCATCTGGCGTAATGCGGATTCGGTGCCGGTCAGACCCCGGAATCGGCGACCAGGCCAAAGTCCCTGCGAGCCGAGAAGGAAGCGGCGATAGGTTTGTTTCGAGACGGAGTCCATAAAATTATAAGTTTAAGTCTGCAGGGTCAACGTCAGGGATAAAAAAACCGAGGCGGAAGACCTCGGTCAATCGCCGGCAGTCAGTGATCGATCAATCATCGCCCAACGAAGCGATGGCGCGGAGCAAGCCAAAGATCAAAACGCCCAGCTTGATGCCTTCGCCTGCTGTGATGGCAGTCTCGCTTTCGTTCTTTTCAGCTCGGCGGTTGATGAGCATGGCGGCGATGAGGCCGGTCATTGCGCCAATAATGACGCCGCTGAGGAGCACTCTTGAATTTTTCATGGTGTTATCCTTTCAAAAAAGGCTTTTGCGGATTGAAGCCATCCATTCAGGGCGAGGATGGGTTTGACAGCCAGATCTGCGCCGCGGACGATATAACCGCGCGCAAGAAAAATATAATCCTGGGTGATGCCCGTGTAGTAAGGGATCGCTTGTAACAAACGTGCCATTCCGTAGATCAGACCTCCGAGGATGGCAAGCACAATCAGCCCGCCCAGCAGCATTGGGATGATGACCCAGATGGTGGAGATTGCCGCCCAGCGTCCTACATCTCCATCCTGCTTGAAGGTTGCGAAGCATATCCATATCACCATCGCGACCAGCCCGAGCGCACTCAGCAGAACGGGCAAAACGACCTGACGCATCATTTGTTTGCGATGCTTGAGGTAGGAGTAATGCTCGGGAGGTTTGCTCAGGCGTTCGGCAAGTTCGGGAAGTTTGGGGGTCATGACGATATTTTAGCATAGACGGCGCAGGTGTCTGCCCAAAACAAAAACCCGTCTGCGGCGGGCAGACGGGCTCAATCGATCTTTTTCCAGATATCTGATGGTGGTCTTGTCAGAGGGCGGGTCATTGCGGAGAGGCGGGCCTCATAATAGGGCTCTTCTTCCGTGGCAAAACGGGAAAGGTCGAATAAGTGCCGCTGGATCAACAGATCCGCGAGGCGCTTCGCTTCATCCCGGGTGAAGTCTGGCAGCTTCTCATGGAACTCGGTCAGGCTGAAGCGTTTAAGGCGCACAACGAAGTTGACTGCTGAACGCAGGGGTTCAGGAAGGAAGATTACATCCGATGGGCGGAGGTCCTCCTGGCGAGCCTCCAGTTCTTTTAGCGCAGACTCGAAAAGCGGATTCGTCACTTCACCTTCCTTCGTTCAACCTTAATTGGCTTTGAGAAGCTCCACCAGGTTGCGCAGGCCCTTGGTCACAGCGTGATCGGGGTATTGAATGGCAAAGATGCCGGAGCTGGCGAGCATCATCATTTCGTCTGAGTGGGGCAGGATGGCTCCGACTTTTGCTTCATAGGTTTGTTCCACCCGGGCGCGGACTTCATCGAGGTCAAGGCTGCTGGGGGTCTTGTTCACAAGGATGAGCAGATTGGGGACATCCAGTTTCTTGGCAACATCCACGGTCACTGCAGTTCCCTGATAATCCTGTTGATCTGGGCGCATGATGATGACCAGTGAATTCGAGATGGCAATGGAAAGCAGGGTTTCTTCGTTGAGTCCCGGGTGCGTGTCGATGAGCAGGTAATCCAGTTTCAGTTTCTCGATCACATCGCGGAAGCCGTCGTTCAACAAACCGACATCGTATCCCTCGCGCAGGATTCGGGCGATCTCGCCGGCTTTGATGCTGGAGGGGATCAGGAAGATCTGACCTTTGACTTCCGCGCCAACGTGTCCGGTGACATCCTGTGCGGCCTGCTCTATGGTGCATTTGCCCCATAGGTAGTCGTTGAGGGAGTGTTCCATGTCAGCTTCATCGAGGTTGAATAGAACATGAATTCCCGGGGAATTGATATCGGTATCCACAACGCAAACGCGAGCGCCTTCCATGGCAAGCAATGCCGCAAGGTTGGCGGTGGTGTTCGATTTGCCCGTCCCCCCCCGGAAGGAATGAACTGAAATGATTTTGGACATGCACCTTCTCCAAATATATGTTAGTCTTGTCGAACCTTAGTTTCTTAATGATAATTATAGCCCAACTATTTCGAAAATAGGCGGAGTTTTTGGTTGCATGAGAATTCGTTCAGTTTAGGAGCCAAAGTCTTCCAACGCTGGGATCCCATAAAAATTAATTTCCCTCATTTTCTGCTCCGGTTATGTTATATTAAATCCCGAATTTAGGCGACCCGTTTTTACCTCCCATGACGACTGAATATATGCAAAATAATGCACTTCCCCAGCAGGACCCCAGCGACGAGCTTCTCATCCAGAACTTCAAGGATGGAAAGAGCGAGGCGTTTGATCTCCTCTATGTTCGGCATCTACCCAAGGTCTACAATCGGGTGAGATATGTGGTTCCGGAGAACGACGTGGAAGACGTAACCCAGGAGATTTTCCTCGCGGCGATGAAGTCGCTTGTGTCTTTCCGTGGCGACGCCCAATTTGGGACCTGGCTTCGGACGCTGACCAACCATAAGGTTGCAGAGTATTACCGCAAGCGTGCCCGCAAACAGGAGCCCAAACTCGCGCCGCTTTCAGACGCGTTTGGGCAGATGACAGGCGGCACCTCCCAATCCATGGAAGACCGTATCGTTCTTCAGCGGGCACTTCAAAACCTGCCGGAGAACTATCGGGAGGTCCTGTTGCTCCGTTTTGCAGAAGACATGCAGTTCAATGAAATTGCAGATCACACCGGGCAGAATCTTGAGGCAGTCAAATCCCTGTTTCGACGGGCGGTTGCTGCGCTTCGCACTCAATTGGAGGCTTAACCATGCATCGAGAGAATGAATACACAGAAAATGACGCCAGACTAGCGGATTTTACCGACCGTTTGCTCGGTGGCGAAACAGCTCCTGTAGCTTCCACGTCAGACGAAGAACTGCTCCATCTCGAACAGACGGTACTCCATTTAACTCACGCATTCCCCCCCGACCCGCAGCCGGATGCCCGGGCAAAGCAGATGCTGGTGAGATTTAAAACCCGGGTGAGGCGGGAGGAAGCACAGGCGGTAAAGCCGTCTGTTTGGAAGCGTCTTTTTGATTTTCAATCCAACCCCCAGAATGGGTTGCTCCTTGCGGTGGTAGCTGTGTTGATATTGGCTGTTGTTGCCTTACCATTCCTTCAAACACCTGGTTCCTCTGTCGCAGCGACGGCTTTGACCGGGGGCAACTTTTACATTGTGGCAGGATTGATCTTGGTTCTCCTGGTAGTGTACTGGGTCTCCCGTAACAAGTAAGGCTGAAATAGGGGGATGGGCAACTCAAACTGTTCAACCCAAATTGACGATATTAAGCAACATAATTTGTAGGAAGCGCCCGGATTTTTCCAGATTCTGGAGTTTTTGTGTCGCATAGAAAAACGTTCACTAATTGAAAGGTTAAGAGTAGTTTTAATTGGTATAAAGAATGCCAGTCAATTTTATAAGGAGATGACCATGAATAAAACAAATCAAAGGAGACAGGGGAAAGGGCTGTTTGCCCTGTTGGCGATTTTGACGATTTTGTCATTACTTTTTGCAGCTTGTGCACCTTCACAAGGTTTGGAAGGCGGTGCTGGAGGTGGCGGTAATGACGGTAATAATGGACAGGGTGGAGGTGGTGGCGGCACCGATGGTAATACTGGACAGGGTGGAGGCGG
>CAZYLM010000062.1:0-13250 GCA_964648645.1 uncultured Anaerolinea sp. | reverse complement strand
TTATCATGCCCCTCATCGGCGGGATGATGCAAGGCGGGCAGGGCGGCATCCAGCCTCTCGACCTGATGATGTTCCAGACCCCCGATAAACTTTTTGCCATGCTTTCCAAGATCGGCGACCTGACCTTTTACCGTAATGTAGAGCTAACCGCAGATATCATCTACCCCATCGTCTACACGCTTGCATTTGGCTTGCTCATCTCCTGGCTGTTCCAGCGCGGGTTTTCCTCAGAGAGCCCAATGAGAAAATTCAACGTCATGCCGGTCGGTGCCTGGTTCTTCGACCTGCTTGAGAACGTGGTGATCTTGATTTTGATCTCCCTCTTTCCGACCCAGCCGTCTGCCCTGGGTTGGCTCCTCTTCCTTTTCTCGAGCCTGAAATGGCTGTTCGCGTTCACGAGTCTTGCGCTGGCGCTCATTGGTTTGATAATGGCGATCAGAAATGGGTTCAAGAAACAGAATTAAAAACTCAAAACTTGCAGGTGGAAAGTGGACTCTATGATACGAGTGCACTTTCCACTTGCTTTTCTAGACCTTCAACCACCACACACCTGTACACTCGGGCAGGGTCACCCATTCATTTTCCCATACTTTGTTACCCAATTCATCGCCGAAGAAAAAGCGGGAGAGTTCTTCAGCTTCAGCAATGGATTCAAATTTGTAATCCGTCCGGATCCATTTGTTTTGAAAGCCGCTCTCATCCAGCCATGGATAAAAATCTTTGAGGTGGTCGAGCCTGATCGGCGCGTCATTCCCGGTCCCCAGCGATTCAAATAGGACGATAAAGCTTCCCGGCATCAAGACCCGTTTCATTTCCAGCAACCAGGCTTCCAGCTCTTCACGCCAGGTGTCGGGATTCCACACAGCCAGGTAACTCACGCTCCAGCCGGAGACGACCAGGTCCGCAGAGTGATCGGCGACAGGCAGCTTGCGGTGGTCGGCAATATCCACCTGCCAGTTCGAGAGTCCGCTTTTTGCGAATTTCTCCCGGCACACTCTCAACATCTCCTCCGAAATGTCGAACGCACGGACGCTGGTCACATGCGGCGCAAGCAGGCAGGCTAATCGTCCGGTGCCTGCCCCGAGGTCCAGAACGATATGCTCGGCAAGGGGCGTGATGTCCCGCAGGGCTTTCAGGATATTTCCCTGATGATCCTCCCGCGCGATCAACGCCTCGTATTTATCCCCTTCGGTTTTGTAAATTTCCTCTTGACTAGTCATAAACGCATTATACCCAGTGAAGTCGTAATTTTCATTAGACCTCTCTGCGCCCTTTGCTGCCTTTGAAAGATGTTAATTTTTAGTGAATAAGTGACCTTGATTATTATATAATGGGCGGATGACAAACCTTTCCCCTTCCGCACAAAAGATACAAAACCTTCTGATCGAGCTTGGATATAACTATTCGGTGATAGAGCACGCCGAGTCGACACGCACAGCACAGGAAGCCGCCGACCGAGCCGGTTGCGAACTCGGGCAGATCGTCAAATCGTTGATCTTCCGCGGCAAAACCACCGGCAAACCGATCCTGGTGCTAACGTCAGGCCCGAACCGGGTGAACGAAAAACAGATCAGCGAATATGCGGGCGAGCCGATCGGCAAAGCGGACGCGGATTTTGTCCGCGCCGTGACAGGCTTTGTCATCGGCGGCGTACCTCCCATCGGTCATGCCCAAAAAATGGAAACCTATCTCGACGAGGATTTTCTCAAATTTCAAACCGTCTGGGCAGCGGCAGGCACACCCAATGCCATCTTTGAATTACGAACCGAAGACCTGCAACCCATGACGGGCGGAAAGATCGTAAAGGTGATATGAACGAGATTTACAATTTCCTTTATTACCATGAGAAGTTATCCAGTTCCGGAATGCCAAAGCCTGACCAGGTAAAATCCATCGCCGATGCAGGGGTGAAATTGGTCATCAATCTCGCACCGCATGACGTCCCCAATGCAATTCCTGATGAGGGCAAAGTAGTTACCTCATATGGAATGGACTACGTCAACATCCCGGTCAACTGGGGCACGCCGACAAAAGACGGCTTGAACCGCTTCATGGACCTGATGGATTTGAACCAGGAAAAAAAGGTCCACGTTCATTGCGAGGCGAACTTCCGCGCCAGCGCTTTCATCGCCATCTATCGTATTTTGAGACTCGGTTGGAAGGAAGAGGATGCATTCGAACCCATGCACAAAATCTGGGATGAGGACGCCTACCCGGTCTGGAAGCTGTTCATCGAAGATGCAATAAAGAGAAGCGCAAATGGTTCATGACAGGTAAAATATATTCCACCGCAGGAAAAATCAAATTCATTGGGAGAATCCATGATCGGCAAACTCGACCCGGAAGTTTTACGAGCCAACGAAGTAAAAATGAAAAAACGCGGCAAAATCATCGGGACTACGATGATGATCGGTTCGGTGTTCCTGACAGTGATCTTGGGAATCGTCGCCTATGGCAGCACACTACAGCGGATAAATTGGTTGCAAACCAGTGGAATCGTCACTCGCTCTGAGTCAACCAGCGATATTATCAACAACGAAGAAAGATATTATTACGAATATGAATATGTGGTGGACGGAGTCACCTATACCGGGAATGACTCAGACAAGGGACGCACGGTCAGCAACCCGCCCGCTAAAGGAACATCCATCACTGTCTATTACGACCCTGCAAACCCTGAAAAATCTTTGACCGACACTAATAAAAGCGACCCTCTCAGTGACTTTGCCGTTTGGTCACTTTGCTGTGGGCCTGTATTCTTTGTTTTTGGCGCGGTTTTCCTCTTTGTGTCCACGCGTAAATCGCAAATTACATAAAACATGACCTTACAAGACGTTTTCTCCGTTAATTATACTGACACCTCCCTCCAGATCTTTGGTCCGAAACACATGGCTGTGGTTGGGGTCTTTGTCCTTTTTTGGCTGTCGCTGTTCTATTTCCGTACAAGATGGAACGAGCAACAGAAAAATACCGTACGGCTGGCACTGGCAGTTCTGCTGGCTCTCAATGAGATCGGGCTGCATATCTGGTCTGCCTATTGGGGTATTTGGAGCATTAAGACCATGCTTCCGCTACACATGTGCAGCATCATTCTGTGGATCATTGTCTACATGGTTCTGACGCACAACCACAGCTTGTACGACTTCGCCTATTTCCTGGGGATCGGCGGTGCGCTGCAAGCCTTTCTCACGCCCGCCGATGGCGCAATGTACGACATCCCTCATTACCGCATCCTGCAAACCCTCATCGCACACGGATTGATCATCAGCATCCCGCTCTTTATGACGATTGTAGACGGATATCGCCCCACCATGGCATCTTTCAAGCGCATCTTCATCTGGGCAAACATCTATATGGTGCTGATCTTCTTCTTGAACAAGGCGATCGGGAGCAATTATCTGTTCATCGCCCAAAAGCCGCCCTCCCCTACGCTGATGGACATCCTCTCCCCGTGGCCCTGGTACATCCCTGAATTGGAAGTGGTCGCCTTCATTATATTTTTTATTCTCTACATACCATTTCTTCTTAAAGACAGATCAACAAGTAAAGCCGCCCAGGGAACTGCTTGATTCCTGACCTCAAGCGATGAGTTGATCGCCACAGACTACAGATACAATCCTTCCAAAACGAACTTCCTTTTTATTTGCAAGTGGACATTCTTTATCGTAGAATTTACACAAACCCGACCAAAGGAGAGAGAATGGTAGCAAAAGAAAAACCTGTTTCCCGCCCCATGACCGAGGAAGCCGATTTCCTCCAGATCAAATCGTTCGACCATGTCCACTTTTACGTGGGCAACGCAAAGCATGCCATGTATTACTGGTGGAAGGCATTTGGCTTCAAGCCCGTCGCCTATTCAGGGTTGGAAACTGGCAACCGTGACTTCGCCTCTTACGTTCTTGAAGCGGGGCAGGCGCGCTTCGTTGTATCCGCATCTTATTCCCCATCCAGCCCGCTTGCCTCTCACCATATGGTTCATGGTGACGGCGTCAAAGTCATCGCCCTCGAAGTGGATGATGTCGAAAAAGCCTGGCGCGAAACGACCGCCCGCGGAGGCAAATCCGCCTGGGCGCCTCGTGAAGAGAAAGACGACCAGGGCATTTACAGAACATCCGCCATTTACACGTACGGCGAGACCATCCACGCATTTATCGACCGCGACGATTACAAAGGTACTTTCGCACCCACCTATCGACCGCTCAAACATGAAACCCAATCCACCGGGCTTGCTGCCATTGATCACATTGTTGGAAACGTGCAGCTTGGCAAAATGAACCACTGGGTCAATTTTTATCATCAGGTGATGGGTTTCCGCCAGCTCATGCACTTCGACGACAAGGACATCTCCACTGAATATTCCGCGCTGATGTCCAAGGTGATGCAAAACGGCAACGGAAGAGTCAAATTCCCGATCAATGAACCCGCAGACGGCAAACGCAAAAGCCAGATAGAGGAGTATCTCGATTACTATCTGACGCCCGGCGCGCAGCATGTCGCCATCATCACCGGCGACATCCTCGACACCGTTGATAAACTACGCACGAACGGCGTGGAATTCCTGCGCGTTCCCGACACGTATTACGAGATGCTGCCGGATCGCGTGGGAAAAATCAAGGAAGATTTCAAAACAATCCACGAACTCGGCATCCTGGTGGATAAAGACGATGAAGGCTATCTCTTGCAAATATTCACGCGCCCCATTCAGGACCGCCCGACAATGTTCATCGAGATCATCCAACGTCACGGCGCACAGGGATTTGGCAAGGGGAATTTCAAAGCTTTATTCGAATCTCTGGAATTGGAACAGGAACGCCGCGGCAACCTCTAAACGGAAGCCACATCCGCATCTATCGGACCCACTGCCCGAATCAGTTTCTGGCAGCGGGTCTTCTTTTGCATTCCACTCACCTGGACCGTTTGTCCACCGAAACCCTCCAAATAGTATCTTTGGGTCATGGGATAAATCCAAGCCTCCGCATAGACTCAGCAATTAGTAAGTCCAATGCGCTGTTTGGATTATCCAACCTCAAAATTGATCATCACAAGAATTGGAGCACTTTCATGAAAAAAACCCTGGGATTTCTATTCGGTTTACTACTTATCCTTGCCTGTGGAGGAACTGCGCCGACCGCCTCTCCGAACGTAGACACAATGGTCACGCAAACATTGCAGGCACTGACCGCCGTTCCTTCGCCAATCCCTCCTGCAGAGCAAACCACCTCGCAACCCGAACAACTTACCCCGGATGGAACCCCGGTCAACACAGCTGAAGCGGCTTTCCTGATCCCCAATGGCATCGCCAACGACGCCACATCCACGACCACGACCGATGTGGAGCTCCCCTACATCAACCCGGGTTTTGGCGATATGCCCCAGCATATCAAAATCACCTTGAATCTTTACGCGCTGTCAGGGACAAGGATCCAACCGCAGATCATGATATTTCGCTCAGAAGAATATTCAAAATATGGCGAACTGACCGCATTGATGATGAGCGAACTGCAAGCCCTTCAATATACCGACGGGCAAGCCCTCCCGGAACATCTCGGCAGTGACTTCGCCGCCCAAATCCACGGTGTGAGTTTCAAGAACGGGCACGGGGTCCGCTACCTAACCCAGATCATGACCAATTTTATGCCCATCAATAATAAAGACCTCTATTATTATTACCAGGGTATGACGGATGATGGAAAATTCTTCATTCAAGCCACCCTGCCGATCAACACCGCCTACCTTCCTGCGGACGATAACCCAAACACTCCCCTGCCCGCTGACGGCATTCCCTTCAATATGGACGACTTCTCCGGCTATTTGGATGCGGTGGCGCAAAAACTGAATTCAACCGACACATTTGATTTCAACCCCTACCTCGACGCCCTGGACGAAATGATCTCTTCAATGCAGGTGAAGGGTTTCTAGGAACGTTTTTTAAAAAACGAGTCCAGAAGTAGAACTTCCGGACTCGTTTTTTTCGCAGACTCACAAGTTCTTCTTGCGGGCTACCCAAACAACCTGCCCAACCCCTTGCCGCCGGTCTTTTGGATCGTCTTCATCAGTTTCTGTGTTTCGCGAAATTGTTTAATGAGTCGATTGACATCCTGCACATCCATGCCGGAACCGGCGGCAATGCGGCGGCGGCGTGAGGCATTGAGAATGTCCGGGTCACGCCGTTCCTTCACAGTCATCGAGTTGATGATGGCTTCGGACTGCTTGAATTGTTTCTCGACCAACCCCGGGTCGATATTCCGCGCTGCCTGCCCCATCTGCCCGGGCAGCATGTCCATGATCTGTGCGAGCGGACCCATCTTCTTCATTTGATTCATTTGTTCAAGCCAATCTTCCAGAGAGAATTCCCCCTTCATTAATTTCTTCGCCTGTTTTTCTGCTGTTTCGGCATCATAGGCAGACTCGGCTTTTTCGATAAGCCCTATCAAGTCGCCCATACCCAAAATTCGCGATGACAAACGAGAAGGGTCATAGGTTTCGAGCGCGTCGAGCTTTTCGCCCGTACCGATGAATTTGATCGGTATACCCGTCACTGAACGAATCGAGATCGCCGCACCTCCCCGCGAGTCACCGTCCATTTTCGTCAAAACAAGCCCGGTAAGCGGAATCGAATCTTTGAATCCCTGGGCGATGTTCAGAGCTTCCTGACCGATCATCGAGTCGATGACAAGGAGAGTGTCTACCGGCTTGACATTCCCAGAGATGGCTTTGACCTCGTCCATCAACTGCGCATCCAGCTGAGACCGTCCGGCTGTATCGACCAACACGAGGGTGTAGCCGCCCTTTTCAGCCTTGTCTAAAGCTCGCTTCGCGAGTTCCGGCGGAGACACAGAAGCGTCCGCTTCCACCTCCACACCAACCCGTTCACCGAGTTGTTGCAACTGTTTAACCGCCGCAGGGCGATAGGGGTCGCCTGCCACCATCAGAATCCGCTCGCCTTTGGATTTGAGCAAACGCGCAAGCTTTCCTGTGACAGTAGTTTTCCCTGAGCCTTGCAAGCCAACCATCATCACCACACGGGGTTTGGGACCAGTGAGATTCAACGGTGCTGGTTCACCCAACATTGATATCAGTTCTTCGTTGACAATTTTGATGACTTGCTGACCGGGGTTAAGCGCCTTCGAGACCTCGGCTCCCACCGCCCGCTCGCGGACCTTGGCAATAAAGGCTTTGACGACACTAAAGTGCACATCTGCTTCAAGTAAAGCAAGACGCACCTCCTTCATGGCAGCATCCACGTCGGCTTCGGAAAGTTTTCCGCGTTTACGAAGTCCATCAAATATTTGGTTAAGTCGTCCGGTGAGTGTTTCAAACATGAATGGATGATCCTTGGGCGGGGAATTTGTCAGCGCAGGAAAGGCATTGTAGCGTGTAGCAGGATGAGGGTCAAGCGGGAAGCGGAAGGTTCAACTAGAAGGACTCAACCCGAAACGGATCAACATCCAATTTTCAAGAAATCCCAATGCAATCAGAAAATAAGCGAAAACATAATTTGCATCCACAAACAGAGAAAGCAGCATGTTATTCGAAACAGACCAATCATAAATGCCAGACTGAATCGAAGCAGCATAAAAGAGGTCTGAGAACGCAAAAAAGATCATTCCAATCCAAGGGCGGGTTAACATGCTCCCGCGGAGGAGGCGTACCAGTAAAAAACCAGAGACGCCCAAGGCCAGGTCAGCTAGCGGATAGAAATAGCCGATATAGCCTCCAAAATTAATCTCGCCGAGAATGAAGACGATAATCGCAGGTAAGGTCAAAAGAAGTGCCCATACTGCCACAACAAGTTTCCAGACAAAGTCCCGCCTTGAGGGCATCATCAAAACAAACTGATAATAGATCGCAATGGTGAAGACCGGATACCCACCAATCCACCCAAGATCCGCGCTTGTAACAGCGGGGGAATTTCCCGAGGTTATGTAATTAAATGCCCAAATCATCTCAGCAGCAAACCACAACCAGGTACCAAACATAATACCCAGCCACATTTTGCGCGGCTGGTCCGATGGATGATATTCTTCAAATACAACAGTTGCAAAAACAGCTGAGAAGAATGCTGCCAAAGGGCTCATCCCGGTCAGGATAACATTATTTATTGATGGCTCAAGCGGTCCAAAGATGTATAAGTAGGCATATATAACAAGCAACAAACCGGCAATTGCCAGATATATGTTTCGTATCGCCTTCCCACGCGAAGGAATCCCACGGTCATTCATGAAGGACTGCCTCCGGGAACAACTTGTAAGACCGGGCAATCATTTGTTCGTGAGTTGGAAGGTTCGTTAAAATCTCGCGCAGAGTCGACCTAAGAAGATCCGGACCTACAACTGTTGAGAATTGATCGAAAATTTCAGAAAGCAGGTCTTGGTAAAGCATGCCAGCTTCATGCGAAGATGGAAAAACTTCCTGGTCATCCAGCACCCGCCCAGAGACTCCAATTTGTAAATCTTTCCTGGCAGCATAAATCGCCAAAAGACGTGTCAACGAATCTGCAAGCGCACGGCCTGTCAGACTTTCAAAACGGACCAGAACCCGCTTATAGATTTCTTGGAAAGTCCTTTTCAGGAAATATTCACGCCATGTGTCGTGCTCAAGGTCCGGCTCGTGAATCACGACCCTGCAATTGGCCTCCCTACGATGGGCAAGAGCGCTCCCAAAACCGGAGCCATCCAGAACTGAGTACCTGGAAATGTAGAGTGAATAAGGGGCTGATGAACCACCAGGGTAGATCACAATGGACGAAGCTTCATTCCAACCCAATTGAACGGCAAATGGCTGCATCTGGCTGGAAAGGGGATTGAGAAAATCCGCTAATTCCGAAGTACTTTTCAATAACTCAGTATTCCCGCTCCCGGAGAGGATCAGTTTTGACGCCATTAGCCCATACATGGAAAGTGGGGCAACCAGAGTGAACGCAGTTTCAGTTGACCTTATCTGCTCCTCCCAATTCTCCACAGGGGCAACCTGGGCACCTCGGGGATTAGAGGCATACGCATTTAGAAAAGTGCCGTATTTGAAAAAAAGATAAAGTTTGTCCCCGGACGCCCCAGATAAGCGGATCAACTCGGTCCTTTTGCGCTCACGGCAGGAATGTACCAATTCCGTTATCGCGTCGGAGGATAAAAAATATTCATCTGGAAAAACAGGGAGGAACTCAAGGCTCACCCTGCAATGCTAACACTACCCAAACAATATAACAATATATAATTCATTACAGCTGGCACGAAACTACTTCACGAGACCCGTGTTGTCTACACTTAAACACAAAAAAAACAGGAGGCTCCATGGCAAGCGAGAGTGTAACGATCAACGATCGAAAAGAAATATTTGGCTGGGCAATGTATGACTGGGCAAACTCCGCCTTCAGCACCACTGTGGGAACAGTGTTCTTGGGTCCATACGTGGCGAGTTTGGCACGGGCTGCCGCAGAAGCAGCGGGCACCTCAACCGTATCCTTCTTTGGCATACCCGTCGCACCCGATTCATTTCTGCCGTACTGCATTTCATTCTCGGTCGGGATGCAGGTCTTGTTCCTGCCAATCCTCGGCGCAATCGCGGATTACTCCCATTTGCGCAAGCGCATGATGCAGATCTTTGCAACCATTGGGGCGCTGGCAACCATTATGATGTTCCTGCTGACCGGTGGATTGTGGTGGCTGGGTGGGGTGTTATTTATTGTCGCAAACTTATCCTTTGGCGCCGCGATCGTTTTTTATAACGCTTACCTCCCGGATATAGCCAGTGAAGAGGAACGAGACAGGGTCTCATCCTATGGCTGGGCGATGGGTTATCTGGGTGGCGGAATCCTGCTTGCGCTCAATCTTGCCTTCTTCATCTTTAGCGAAGATATCGGTGTCCCCGGAGATCTGGCTGTTCGCATCAATCTTGCTTCGGCGGGTGTCTGGTGGATCGGGTTTGCGTTCTTCACCTGGGCAAGGCTGCGCCCGCGCCATGCTGCCCGCTCCCTTCCGGAAGGCGAGACCTATGCCAGCATTGGTTTTAAACAATTGCGCAAAACATTCAGCGAAGTACGGCACTTCCCTGAAACGATGAAGTTTCTCCTGGCTTACTTCCTTTATAACGACGGCATCCAGACTGTGATCGCAGTTGCCGCCACCTTCGCTGCCGCACCGGTCATCCAGGGCGGCTTGGAACAGGATCAAACCACACTGACGGCGGTTATCCTGATGATCCAATTCATGGCCTTTTTTGGCGCCTTATTCTGGGGCAAACTTGCTGGCTGGATCGGCGCAAAACAATCCGTAATCGTCAGCCTCGTCATCTGGGCGGGCGTGGTCATTTACGCGTACGGCGGTTTGAAAGGCGACAGCGTAACAGCACAATTCTTCGTTCTTGGTGTTTTCATCGCCCTGGTCATGGGAGGCTCACAAGCCATCAGCCGCAGCCTCTTCGCACAGATGATCCCCAAAGGCAAGGAAGCTGAATTCTTCGCCTTCTACGAGATCAGCGAACGCGGCACTTCATGGATCGGTCCGCTGGTGTTTGGCCTGGCAAACCAGATTTTCAACAACCTGCGCATCGGCATCCTTTCGCTGATCTTTTTCTTCATTGTAGGTCTGGTCCTGCTTCCGTTCGTAAATGTCTCCAAAGCCATTTCAGATGCAAAGCTTTACGGTGAAAAATCAGCAAACGGTCAACTTTAATTGAGAATCATCAGCGCGGACTTCTGGTCCGCGCTGATGATTCTTATTTTCGGTGTGCTTTCTTCAACAAGATCAATTTTGGCATTTTGAACTTTGGCGCGCGGTCACTGGACCAGGGTGCCTGCGGTGCCATGACCATGCTGCACAACACGAGCAATGTCCGGTCATAGTTGACCCGCCACCCGGCAAAATCCATCCAGGCTTTTTCACGATCTGATTTGATGGGAATCCCTGCGGCAGCCAAACGTTCGATCAAGTTGTCGTACTCTTCGCGTGTAATACTGATCGGTGTTTCGGGGAAGGTTGGGTCGTGAGGATGAGGGATATCAAAATAATGGGCAACCCGGTCAAAGGCGATAAAACCTGCACGGATGCATAAGGCTGCGGACATTTCGGTGGGAATATCAACAGATGATAAAACAATCGACGCTGAATCCAGAACGGCACCCGCAGAGGTTACCCAGGATGTATCAGACCGGGGTGAACGGAACAGGACCAGGGCAGGCAGTGTTGTGTGGCTTTCCTCTACATCCGCAAACCAGGCTTCCCATCCGCGCCAAAGGTCAACGAGTTTATCCAGCCCGTGGATGCGATGGTAACGGGTTAACATATCGAAGGGATTCGGGGGATTCCCTGCCCGAACTTCGAGCATGTTGACCAGTTGTTCACGACGCGAGAAGGCTGAATACATGGTCGGGAGATATGCGATCAATAACGCAACCATGATGAGACCCAACATTGCTTCGGAAAAAACCAACAGTGTGATCAAAGGTCCCTCGGAGGCGGTGAATCCCAGGGTCAGGAGAGATGAGCCGCTCAACCTGAAGTCGAAGAAAAAATCGCCAGCACTCAAAGCCCAATAGATGAACGCATATCCCAATGCGATCAAGGCATACCAGGTTGGTACAAGCAGCATCAATGCAATCGGAGCGTAATAAGCCATGATGCCATCCTTTTGCTCGTAGGTCTTTGCAAACCGGGAGATAAACTCGATGAGATAGCGCATCAAACCAAAGACCAGGCGGTTGAGGTGGCTGCGGGCACTGCGCGGCAGGACAAAGGTGGAGACCGCGGAAAACAAGGTGGCAAAAATTATGCCGACCCCAGCTAAAAATGCCAGAATATGTAAAAGGGTTTCCATGGTTAGGAATTATATTGGATGCGGAATAATTTCCGGGTATATTTGGCAAATTCGAATGGAGGCAGAATGTCCCCGAAAAACCTAAGCTTGTCTGATATTCACGGCTCGGATCCTTTGACGAAGATGGTCGTTACCAAATGGAGGGTCTCGCCAGTTGGGGCCGGATTATTTTTCATCCTCTCCGGGGTGATTTATGCTGGTATTCTTCCTCGATTTTGGGGGTATCCAATTGATGTCGATGGGGTGAACCTGTTGAATATAATCCTTGTATTTCCGGTTGCCGGCTATTTTTATGTTTCTCAACCCAGAAGCATCCTGAAAACATACGAAAGTCTTGCACGTTACCTGAGAGAGGAGGAAGATCACGATGTATTCCATATCTCCAAAATCAAGTTTACACATAACCGCCCTCTCTGGTGGATCACCGGGATTCTCTTCGGTCTGCTTGGCGCCGGTTTAGGGGCGTCCTTCAGTGTTGCCCACTTCAAGGAATATTGGTACAGTGCCAACGGTTTCGAGATCGCTCTTGTGCAGGGAGTGCGCTTTCTCGCCTATTACTGCATCGGGGTTGCAGCCAGCAGACATATCGCCGCTTCCCTTGAACTCAACAACCTGTTCGAACACACCGACCTCCCATTGACAGCAGATGCAGATCGGCTGGAGATTTTTCGTTCAGTTAAAAATTTTGCGCTGGAGTTCGTCGGTGTTGCTGCGATCATTGCCCTGAACCTTGGTCTTCAACCATTATTGATCGACCCTCCAATCCTCGAATATTCGATCTACGTCAGTCTTTATTTCATCGTTGCCCCGGTCAGCTTCTTTCTGCCCCTGTGGGAGGCACACATGACGATGGTCAGGACAAAAGACAAAATGCTCGACAGGCTAAATTACGATTATCAGGAGGAATCGCAAAGGCTTTTCCACAAAATGGAAAACGATTCGAAAATATTCTCCTATGCCAGAGAAGCGGATGCCTTGACCCGGCTGGAGCAGACCATCCAGTCCGTTTCACGCGCAACTGACTGGCCTTTTCAGGGAACAACGGTTTACAGGCTATTTGCAACCGTGGTCTCGCCATTTCTGTTGGTGATATTCGAGATTTTCATCAATGTCGTCAGTAATCTTTTCGTTCCAAACTAGCCTAACAAAAAGCGGACTTCCCGCCAAAGGAAGTCCGCTTCTGATCTAAAGATTTATTGGAGATGCCCGTCGAGCAATGCCCTGAACTCATCTTCAGACACAAAACCGACTAATTTTTTCAAGACGTTTCCGTTCGCGTCAATAAGATAGAACTCCGGCTGATAAACAAAACCAAGTGAGCGCTGGAAGGTTTGCGTGTTGGGGTCGTCAGCATCGAGAAAACTGAATTTGACCCTGCCAAAAAATTCCGCTTCAAGCCCATGAACCATGGGCGCCATGGCGCGGCAGGTCGCTCAGGT
>CAZYLM010000061.1:0-13583 GCA_964648645.1 uncultured Anaerolinea sp. | reverse complement strand
AGAAAGCGCAATACTTTCTTTTTGAGCTGGCCACTTCCTTTGCCGGGGATGATCTCGACAAGTTCGATTTTACGTTCGAGAGCTTCTTCAACGATCCGGTTGAGTTCCGCCTCGATCTTATCGCCCTTGTTGTAAATATCGTGCAAGTCAAGTTTGAGCTTTGCCATCATTTTCCCCAGGGCGAGGCGACATCTTCAGAGTTCAAACTTAGTTCAAAGTAAAAATGGTCGTTGGACTTGCGGGTAATTGTGATCTTTATGGCATTGTGAAAGGCGGGAGAATCACATCTATTCCTTGGCGCGGTGGGTGGGATTTGTGAAATAGGCACGATATTATTTCCTGGTTAGAAAATCAAAAGGCGGGCGATGATTCAACTTTATCAGGTGTGCGCCACTCTGACCCGCATGAATTGCAGTTACCGATCCGGTGTCGCAGCCCAGTCTTTGGAAATGATCGAGAGGCATCCCAAGAAAATGTGACACCGCCAACTTGATTGGGTCGGCGTGAAAGACGACAGCGACAACATCCTTGGGTTTGTTGTGTCTTAGGATGATCTGCTCAAGAACATTCGCAACCCGAATTTGGCACTCCGGGAACGATTCACCCTCTGGAAAGCGAAAGCGTGAGGGTGCGTTTTGAACAATCCGCCATTCTTTCTTAAGCGCCAGTACCTTCCATGATTTTCCCTGCCATTTTCCAATATTGGTATCCATCAGGTCTGGCTCCTGCTGAATCTTCAATTTATGCGACTCGGCGATCGGAGAGGCGGTCTCCATCGCCCGCTCGAGTGGGCTGGAATAAATAGCTTTTATCGGGACTTCACGCAACGCATCACCCAACGCTTGGGCTTGCTTTTGCCCCTTTTCATTCAGGTGGACTCCGGGGATTCTTCCTGCCATTTTTCCAGTTTTGACATATTCGTTCTCTCCGTGGCGGATGAGTAGCAATAAAGTCATGTGGGATTCTCCGGCTCGTATTTTACCAGCCTGGAGTACCGAAGTAAGGTTACCAGGGTAACCTTGAAAACCATTTGGCGATTGTGTATTCTGAACCATATATCGTTTAAAGAATTTAACTTTAGGAGTGTGTACCATGTTCAATAAAAGCCTGTTAATTAAAGTCATGCTTGCAATGATAGGTCTGGGAGGTTTGACAGCCATGGCGTTATACAGTGGTGTTGGGCCTACAGATTTTTTCGAGAACTTCCCCGGGTCAAGTAACCAGGACACTATCGACCTGCCCAATGACGATATAGATATTCCCGACGTGGAATTCCCCTCAAATCCCGCTTTGCCTGAGATAACAGACCAAAAGAAAGAGAACAACTGTGGGACGTTCGTCTGGTGGTGGGACAACGAACTCCATGAAGATAATGTCTTTTTTTACCGTCGTATAGTGGGAGTAACGAATTTCACACCGATTAAAGTGACGGGTCCCCACGCAGGTCAACCCGGTTCATTCGGCGAAGGAAATCTGCCGCCTGGAACGTATGAATATAAAGTCAGTGTTGTCAATGAGAATGGCGAGGCGTTTAGTAATGTCAGCCTGCCGATCACCATTGACTCGGAGGTATGCAGTGATAATACAATTCCGGATAAGCCTTTGAATCCTGTTATTACTTCACTTGACCGTTTGCAGGAAAACACCTGTACAATCCGGGTTCAATATGAAGATCACTCTCTCGATGAAGATGGTATCCGTATATACCGGGAAAAGGCGCCAAATTCAGATTTGACCCTGATCGCTGAGCTTCCTGCTAGTGACGCCCCGGCAGGCTATTATGACGATATCAACCTGCCCACCGGAGTCTATCGATACCGCGTGAGTGTATTTAAAGAGGGCAGCGAATCCTTCAGCCAGTACAGCGATGAGTTTGCAATCGCGGATACGAATTGCGATCAATATGGGGGACCGGTGATCCAGTTACCGACGGTAGGACCTGTGAACCTGCCTTCTGGTTCATCACAAGCTTGTATCTGGACGTCTGCCATTAACGTCTTTATCCGCATGGGACCCAGTTCAACCTTGTATTCTGAAATCGATGCTGTTGTGGCAGGCGTATCCTTCCCTGTTGTAGGGCAAAGTGAGGATGGGCAGTTCTGGGCGTTAGAGCTAAAACCCGGTGTGGTCGGTTACGTCGGTAAGGCAGAAAAGTTTGGAAAAATATTCGGTGAATGCAATCCTCCCACGTTGCAGGATCCGCCCGCACCAGCAGGCAAGGCGACTGAAGTTCCCTCCGATGGCGGCGCTATAACCCCAGCTTGTCGGGATGGTGTAGACAACGACGGCGATACATATGTTGACATGCGTGACCGTGATTGCGCGAACCCAGATGATACAAGTGAATAGTTCAAAAATGCCCGGTTTGTAGCCGGGCATTTTTTGTTTTATCTATTCCTATAACATACCAGGGCGAAATATTTTCATATACGGAATTTTTTCTTCATAATACTCGCAAAGCGATTCCCAAACCGGAGGATGCGGCAGGGATTCCGGGTGCAAGCGTTTCACCTCTTTGTATGCTTCAAAAAGGCTTAAGCCCTCCTCCTCTTTCAAAGCTGCTGCTGAAAAGACGCTTGAACGATTAATCCCTGCGCCACATGCTACCAGAATGATTTTAGTTAGTCTTTTATTTACTCGAATGAATTCAATGCCCTGTGCCAGGTGTCTTTGTGAAATGGGGGCGAAATCATCGACAGGCAGGTAGAGGGAAACGATCCCTGGCTGGTCAACCTGCTCAGCAAGTTGAAGCATAGCTCCAATCGAATTTCTTGTCAGGAGAGTTACGTTCAATGTGTCTCGATATGATCCGATATACAACCAAGGGCGGATAATATCCATTCCTGAGCCTATTTGATCTTTCGCTTCATTTCCTGGATTTGTTCTTCGCTCATTTCAGGGAGGTTCGTTACTTCGGTGATGCCCAACGCTTTGCGCTGAGCCTCGCGCCACATTTCCAGACGCGATTTGACCTGTGACTCGTATCCTTCTTCTGAGGGTGAGTAGAAGTAGGTCCCGAGCAGGCGTTTGGGTAGATACTGTTGAGGCGTGAAATGACCTTCAAATTCGTGAGGATATACGTAGTCTTTTCCATGACCCATTGCAGCGGCATCCCGGTTGCTGTCCATGAGGTGGCGTGGTACAGAGACCTGCCCCTCCTCTTCGATCTTTTTCATTGCCTTGAAATATGCGCCTGCCGTATTGGATTTTGGCGCAGTGGCGAGAAACAATGTCGCTTCGACAATGGGGTAGATCCCCTCGGGCAAGCCAATGTAATCAAATGCATGGGCTGCGGATGAAGCCACGACCAGACCCATTGGGTCTGCCAAGCCGATGTCTTCACCTGCTAATATAATGAGACGGCGAATGATGAATTTGGGGTCCTCTCCGGCGTAGATCATTTTCGCAAGCCAATACAAGGCTGCGTCCGGGTCGGAGCCGCGCACAGATTTGATGAAAGCTGAAATTGTGTCATAGTGCGCGTCGCCGTCCTTGTCGTAGAGAACGGCCCGTCTTTGAATCGACTCCTGGGCGACATCAAGTGTGATTTGAATTACGCCATCGGCGCCTGGGGTGGTTGACTCGACTGCCAATTCCAGTGCGTTCAATGCGTTACGCGCATCGCCCGAAGCGACTTCAATCAGGTGTGCTCGTGCGTCGTTATCGAATTTAATGTTTTTATTGCCATAACCGCGTTCTTTATCACTTAGAGCGCGGTCGAGGAGGGTGCCGGTCTCACTCTGGTTTAGATTGCGAAGCTGAAATACTCGTGAACGTGAGATCAGCGCTTTTATAACTTCGAAGTAGGGGTTCTCGGTTGTCGCGCCAATGAGCGTAAATGTTCCATTTTCCACGTGTGGCAGCAAGGCATCTTGCTGGGCTTTGTTCCAGCGATGAACCTCGTCCACAAACAGGATGGTACGGATGTTGTGCATTCGGCGCCGTTCAAGCGCCTCATCGATGACCACCCGCAAATCCGCTTTGCCCGCGAGAATGGCTGAAATGGTGACGAAGTGACTTTTGGTGGTGTTTGCTATCACTTGAGCAAGTGTGGTTTTTCCCGTCCCTGGGGGACCCCAAAGAATGATGGAGGAAAATAAACGATCTGCCTCGATGGCACGGCGTAGGAGTTTACCTTCACCAATGATGTGCTCCTGCCCGATGTATTCATCCAGCGTGCGTGGACGCATGCGCGCGGCTAGAGGCGCTTCCTGCTTCATTCGTTCTTGCATGGCGTGATCGAAAAGGTCGGACATGGCTGGAATTATAGCATCGGTGTTTTATCAAGGATGGCGTGACGGTACATCTTTATTTGAAGGAGGCAATCCCGCTCTCTTCGTCTTTGCAGATCTCGATATAGATTTCAAACCCGCCTAATTGGAAAATCTCTGTTACCGCAGGTGATAGGTTGACGACTTTAAGATGAGGGGATTTGTACTGACCCGTGCTCATACGTATTCTTAACTCGTCGTCGTTGATATCCTGGTTGAGGAGGCGCAGCTTGTTAAAGAGATTATGGATCACTCGCAAACCGGCGCTGCTGATGCGGTTGACGTTCTTGAAGTCGAGAAGGAAATATCGCCCGCCGTTTTCAAGCTCTTCATCCGCTCGGGATTGGAAAAGTTGATAGTTCGAGGAGTCGATATCACCCGTGATGCGGAGCACGATCACGGTCGGGGTGGTGGAGAATTTTGTTGTATTGAATTCTAGCATTGAGGTGTCCTTTATTCATACATTGGGCGATTCTTCGTGCTTTTGTCGGTGGGATTGATGCACGATGAAAATACCAGCCAGAGCGACGCCACCTCCAAGCCATTGGACGACGGTTGGAATTTCACCAAGGAGCGGAATGGCAAGGATGGTCGTCAGAATGGGCTGGCAGATGAGCGTAGGTGCGACGACGGAGGCGGGGAGAAATCCCAGGGCATAGGATATGGAAAAGTATCCGATGGTTTGGGAGACGACCGCGGTTGCCAGGAAAATCAACCAGGTTCTGGGGCTGTAACTTGTGAACGAATTGCCAAGGTAGAGATTGATGAGAAGGATGAACACGGAGGCGCATAAACCGACCAGCCAGATGTAACGAAAGGAATCGATATGGGTTCGTCCGCGTTGAGTGACAAGTTGATAAGCAGCGTAAAAGATTGATGCCGCGCATGCGAGAAGGTCACCAAAGCCGAGCGTTGGGTGACGGATGAAGTCGTTTCCCATGACCAGGACTGCACCCGAGAGTGCCAATAGAAGACCAAGCCAGAAGAACCCTTTTAGTTTTTCGCGAAGGATAAAAAAGGCGAACAATGCAACCCATAACGGCGCGGTGTTTCCAAGCAGGGTCGCATTCGCTGCAGAGGTATATTTGACAGAGCTATTCCAAAAGGAGAGGTCACATGCGGTAAATACGCCCCCAAGGATCGGAAAGATAAACAGGCGTTTATCTAGCTGTTCGAGGCGTTTATTTTGGCGCAAAAAGAACGGGGATAATAAAATCGTTGATATGCTCAGGCGGTAAAAGCCAGTGATCGTTCCTGGGGCGTCTGCCCAACGGACAAACATAGCAGAAAGGCTCAAGGAAGTGATGCCTACCACGAGGGCGGCATACGGCAATGAGTGGCGTCTGGACATGGAGGGGAATTGTACCCGACCTCATCTACGTGAGATTGCGATGCGGTCGAGGGTGGGGAGCAACTCGGAGAGTTTGCGTATGCTGAAGTCGGGTTTGATGCGTCTCACGTCTTCATCCTTGAATTTGGCGCGGCGTGTGATCCATATCGAGGTGATCCCGGCCATTCCTGCTCCAAGGATGTCCGCTTCAAGGCTGTCGCCGATCATGACCGCTTCGGCGGGTGTGGCATTCCATTGGGCGAGGGCAATTTCGAAGGCGCGGGCATGCGGTTTTCGATAGAAACATGCGGCAGAGGTGAGAATGAAATCGAATTTTTTGCGAATACCGAAGGTATCGATCAAGTCCTGAACATCCTTATCATCGCCTGCGTTCGAGAAGACCCCGAGTTGGTAGCCTTCAGCTTTCAGAAGCGTGAGTGTCTCGCTGGCATCCGCCTCCAATTCCCAGTTTGACTGCGTGACATTGAAAAGCGCATCCAATGCAGATCTGAGTGTGGATTCAGTAACATCTTCATTTCCCAATTCTTCAAGCAGTTCGCGAAGGACGAGGTGGTAAGTTGTTTCGTAATGATCGTTATCACGCCTCTTATAGTACTCAGATAGGCGGCCTCTGAATACTTGTGCATCCAGTCCGATACCGGCGTTTCCAAGGGATGCCACTAATGCGGCATCAGCCTGATGATGAATTGGCGTCCAATCTTCACGGGCATGCATAAGCGTCCCCCCAAGATCGAAAATGAGATAGCTGATATTGTCGGCCATTGAGAATAGATGGGCAGTCAAAGGAGAATCTTATGCCGTTGACTGCCCTTTTGGCGTGATATACGGGTTATTCCTGAACGTAAAAGGTTCCACTTTGGACAAGGATATTGTCTGCGTAGAGGTCCACAGTGTATTCACCCGGGCTGAGGATGAATACATTTGTATAACTATAGCCGAAGGTCTTGTACCATGTGCTGCCGCTGCTGATATCGGTCTTATCGACAATGCGCAGTGATTGATCTTCGTACCCGTTGACGTACACCTTCCACAACATTTCGGCTGGCGCGGTGCCGGAATATGTGAACTCTACCGTAAACGAATCTTCACCATACGGAATGATATTGTTCGCTGCCGGCTCGAAATCGGTGATTAGGCCTTGTTCGTCCGTCCCTGTGATCTGGCCGAACACCAGAGGCTCCACTTGAATTCCAGCTTCACCTGATGGCAGTTGACCAGTGTATTCCAGTGCTGCGGTGGATTCTTTCAGTCTTTTCATTTGTTCTAAAGCAAATTGACGAATAGCAGCATGGTCACCATGGATCAAATCCGGGGTAGGTGCCTGTGTCCAAGATTTTGTATTGTTATCCAGGGTGTCAACCAGATTTTGCAGGTCGAGCGCCCCTGCGTCCATATAAAACCAGAGTGAAGCGGAAGGTTCGGCGTTGTTTGCGCGGGCTTCATTGACCTGCCTTTGTGCCTCGTTGATCAACAGATCGTATTGCGCCCTGGAATTGTCAAAATCACCGTTCACCAGATAGCTGATGGCTTGATTCATCCTGACACCCAAAACCTCAGGATTCGTACTCAGGACACGCTCATTGGCTTCAAAGGCTTTATCGTATTCACCTGTCAGGTAATATGTCCAACCGAGGTTCCAGTTGACACTGGTATTATCCAGCCCCTGCTCGCGCGCCGCTTCCATCTCGCTCAAAGCGGTCTGCATATCGCCCAACGAGTAATAGGACAACCCTCGCTCGTAATACGCCTTGGCGTAATACGGATTTTTCTCGATAGCGAGGGTATATTTCTCGATGGCCTCCTCAGATCGTCCCTGATATTCCAGCCCGACCCCTTCAGAATAAGCCTGGATCGCTTCGGCGTTCACCTCGGGGCGGATTAATAATTCGAGAAGCGACCACCCCAGCCAAAGTACGCAAATGCCAACGATGCCTGACCCAACAATAATGAACAGCCAGCGAACCTTGCCTTTCAATGCCATTGAAAGACCGTACAAAGAGAGTGCAACTGTCAACAGGGTTATCTGTACAATGAGGGCGTCGGCTGTACCATCGGTAAAGTTGCCTAATTCGGATTCTGCCAGATAGGTTTCTGATAGTCGGGTCGACTCAACCAGATAGGTGTCAGATTCATACTTGCTCGAATCTGGCCAGCCCACATTTGGGTCGAAGTAATCCGGTCCGAGTAAATTGCTGAGGGTAACGATGCGGTCCTGAAGCTGAAGATAGCGCTCCTCCGCAGCAGCGTCGCCGTTCTGTTGGGCAGCTGTGATCTGCCAGCTTAATTCCTCCCAGGTTTGGAAGGCACCCTGCCATTCGTAGCTAAATTGAATTGCACCGTTCACTTCGCGCTTGGTTGATTCAATGGCGTACTGCTGTGCCCGGCGTCGCGCCTGGTCGGAAATGTTGGAGGCGTAATTTTGAAAATAGGCAGTGATGGCAACCCAGATCGCGACAGAGGCGATCATGATCGTCACCATGTTTTCGAAGCGTTGCTCGTTGTGAGACTCGGTTTTCATAGCATGAACCTCCCGATCACGATTCCCGCAATCCCTGCCAACCCTGTGATGACACCCAATCCTGTCCATAGGTATTTGATCTTCTTTTCGGTCGCTTGTGCGAGGGTGAAGAACCAGAATGCGAAGGCAAGCACGATCATATCGGCGGTGAGGAAGGAGGACTGCCGGCGTAGGCGGTCGGATTCTTCGAAATAAGGCTCGGAATTCAAATCCTCATCCTGCGCATCCTGGGCGAAAGCTTCCTGTAATTCCTGCTGCAGGTCGTACTGACCGTCGGGGTTGATATACCGTGGCTTGAAGAAAACGGAACTGATTCCATTTGCCACGCCCCATAATTCCTGCTGAATCGATGCGTTTCTTGCATCTGTTTCGTTATCTGCATTTGGGTCATACATGAGATAGCCGAGTTCGTTATAACGAAAGTAGGCGGTAAAAGCCCGGTAATGTTCATAGGCATAGACATTGTTTATGATCTCGGCTTTTTGTGCGCGAATGGATGCGTCCAACCCGGCGAAATCATTATCGCCTGCGTTGGAGACAGCCACCGACGCAAGGCATGCCGCCGTCGCGCCAAGCACGGTTACGACTGCAATCAAGACGGCGATCCATGATTTGAAATTATCCTGTTTTTGCATGCAAATTCTCCTTTGGCTGGATTTTTTATGTGGCTCCCTTGAGGTAGATCCCGGTTGGGTCCAATTCATCTCTCAGGATTTTTAATTCCTTCTTCGTGACCTCTTCTGTTAGTTTTAGGGTTGGGGACACTTTGAGGTCCCATCCCGTATTTGACTTCGCCTCGTCCGCGGTTCGGCCTGTGTGCAATGCCGTGAGTATCATCTCCCCTGATTCGTCGGGCTCTAATATACCAATGTCTGTGACAACCGCCAACATACCGCCGCCGCGGAGTCCGCGATCTTCTCTCGATCCTTTGCCGTTGATGTACCCTGCGGATGTCATGAACTCCACTTTTTCAGGGAAGCGTCTTTTCTGGTGCGGGGTCATGATGTAACAACGGTTTGCCCAGGCTGCGATCTCCTGTGAACCGCCCGAGCCAGGAAGCCTGACCTTGGGATGCAAATACTCACCAATTGTAGTCGCATTGATATTCCCATACTTATCGATCTGTGCACCGCCCATAAAGCCCACGTCCACGTTGCCGCGCTGCAGATAGTTCGAAAAAATGTCGTACATACTTACGACTGAAAGCGAACCGCTCACCAGTGTCGGGTCGCCGATGGAGAGGGGCAGGCGGGCAGGTTCCGCGCCAATGACACCTGCTTCATAGATCATGACCAGATTTGGAGCATGGGTTCTTTTGGCGAGATTGCAGGCGAGGTTGGGTTGACCAACGCCGACGAAGACCACGTCGCCGTCACGCAACAAGCGTGAGGCATTGATGATCATCAGTTCAGCGGAGGAATATTGTAGTTCGGGCATTTTATCTCCTGTAGACCTGGCGGGTCTTTAAAACTTATCAGGCCTAGTAAAGTTATAAATAATTTCCGCCACTTGTTGCGGATGTTCAAGGGGCAACAGGTGAGTGGCTTTTTGCATGGTGTGGACTTGAATCTTCGGGTTCTTCTTTGTTACCAGTCTTTCCGCTTTTTCCAAAAATGTATCTGTTTCTGCTCCGCGGATGATAAGGGTGGGCACTTCGAGGGCAGGGAGCTTACGCCAGATATCGAAATCTTGCAGACCGGTCAGGTAAACGTAAGCCTCCCATTCCGGTGAGTAAACGAGTTCGAAGCCGCCGTCTACTTTAGGTTTGGTGATCCCTTTGATATAAGCTTTCAGGTTCTCATCGCTCATAAACCGGAATATTCCGCGCGTTCGATATCTCTCGAATACCATATCGAGATTATCGAATACTCGCCGTCTGTTCTTTGCCGTCCGAATTAAAGGATGGAATCTCTCTCCCAGCCCGACGGCGCGAACAAAACTCCAGCCTGCCAAAAAGGGCGGGACAAAAAGCACCGGATCAAGCAGGATGACTGCGCTGAATTTTTCCGGGGATCTCAATACCGCCCGCAGAGTGACAATTCCGCCAATGGAATGACCTACACCAACGACAGGTTTAGGCGTATATTGGGTTAGGAATTTGAGCAGATCATCCGAAAAAGGATGCCAATTTTTCAACCCGGCACTGCTGGCTCCCGCCCATAAGGGGCGGAGTTTCATTCCAAAGACATGAAAATGGTTTTGTAAATGTGCGAATAATGGCAGATAACAATCCGGTGGGTAGCCATTGGCATGGAGGAAATGAAGCGGCTCGCCGTTGCCTTCAAGGTCGAAGTGGTTCATTGTCTGTTTTAGTTATCAGCTAATACCTTCCATAGTTGATTTTGTCGCTGTAGTGTGGTTTGACTTTCAACCGTTTATGCGTTTTCTCGCCAAGTTTCTTCCAATAGGCAGCCCTGTCCTTTACTCCAAAAACCCACTCGTCGAGGTATTTTTGGGTGAGTTCCTTTGACTCGCTAATCTTATCCCAAGCAAGATAGAACTCATTATCGCGGTCGTAATAGCCTTGAGAATATGATGGATGACTCGCGAACGGAACATGGCAGACTGCGCTGACCACGATCCCGGGAATCATTGTGCGGTTCGGGTCAGACCTGATGACTGATTCGTCGACAATTTCCTCGGCGGTCAGGATGACTTTTTTCGCAGCAAAGGCAGCTTCTTTTTGTTCACCGATGATCCCCCACAAGTGGGCATTTCCGGATTTATCGGCGCGTTGTACATGAACGATGGCAACGTCCGGGTTAAGAGCCGGGACGACGACAACATCCTTGCCGCCGTATGGGTCCGGGATGCGCTTGATCTGCGGATTGACCTTCTCCAAGTCCTCGGCTCCGGTCTGCTTCATCGGCAAAAATGGGAGTCCCGAGGCGCCTGCCTGGAGGCGGGTGATCATCCCGAAGTGCGAGTATTCCTCCCATTCCAATTCGCCGCGTTCAATGGCACCACGCACGATGCGCAAGGAACCCACACCAGGGTTCCCCATGTAGGAAAAGATGACCTTCTTCGCGCACCCTGCGGCAACCATCTGGTCGTAGATCAAGTCGGGGGTGGCGCGGGCAAGCGTGAGATTCTTTTTTCCCTGCCGGACGATCTCATGCCCTGCGGCGAAAGGAATCAGATGGGTGAACCCGGCAGCGTAAAGCACATCGCCATCGTTTACGAATTCGGTTATTGCCTTCTTGAGTGGAATCAGTTTCGACATACGGGAGTTATGGTTATCCTTTTTTATCTTTTCCCTCCCCACCGCCTCCGCCCTTGCCTCGGCCTGCACGCATTTTACCCCATGCGCCTTTGAGCCAGGAAAAACGGTTTGCCGCAGGGGGGGGTGCCTTTTTTCTGCGGAAATAATACCCGATCGCCAGTAAGATCGCCGATGCGAAGAAATAATCGAACTCGACCTTGTCTGCCAGGTCAGAGACAACGAACAGCATGAAAATCCCCATGCCTATGACAACGAAGAACGTCCCAACACGGACTTCGATCGGGTCGTCATTTTCCATGCCCGTATTTTACCGTTAACAATGTCCCTCTGAGCGAAGATCATTTTTTCTTTGGTTGGGGTGCTGTTCTGCGCCCAGCAGAACGGGCCGTTATTTTGTGATCATCTTCCTATTTTCTAATTCTCTAATCATCTTTACCCCGCATGCAAACATTGTGACCTCGATCTGCCTCTTTGTCAACCTCATCATCTCGACAGCTTTCTCGGTTGAAACCGCCGCGGCTTTGAGGAATTGTCCTGCCATGCCGCCGAGGGTCGCGCCGAGGGCAATGCACTTGGCAATGTCGAGTCCGTCTTTGAGACCGCCGCTGGCGAAGACCGTCATATTGGGGACAGCTTTCTTGACGTTGAGAATAGATTCCGCGGTGGGGATGCCCCAGCCGACAAAAGTCGCTGCAAGTTTGCGAGTGAATTCATCCGGGGCGCGGTGCATTTCCACTTGAGACCAACTCGTGCCGCCTGCGCCTGCCACGTCAATGGCGGAGACGCCGCAATCTGCCAATACTTTTGCCGTTTTCTCCGAGATTCCCCAGCCAACTTCTTTCGCGATCACCGGCACTTCGAGTTTCTTGCAGACTTTTTCAATTTTCTGTGCGACGCCGACCCAGTTCGTGTCACCTGCGTCTTGGACAGCTTCTTGAAGCGGATTGAGATGCAGATAAAGCGCGTCAGCTTGGATCATATCCACGGCTTTGCGGCATTCGTCGATACCATAGCCATAATTGAATTGAATGGCGCCAAGGTTGGCGAACAATAAAATGTCAGGCGCGACCCGGCGGACTTGAAACGTCCGCGCTTGTTCGGGATGTTCAATGGCGGCTCGTTGCGAACCGACGCCCATGGCGATTCCGCATTCCTGAGCCGCTTCGGCTAAGCGCAAATTGATGGTCTCCGCTTCGTCCGTCCCGCCTGTCATTGAACTGACAAGCATGGGAGAATTCAAGGTTTTTCCGAACAGGCTCAGGCTTGTGTCGAGCCGGTTTAAATCCACTTCGGGCAGGGCTTCATGGGTGAACTGATAGTTCTCAAGACCCGTCGTAAGCGCCGATCGAACATCCTGTTCTAAGTTGATTTTAATGTGGTCGGCTTTTCTTTGGTCTATCGGCGCAACTTTTGTCATGAGGGGGTGTTCCTGTGATTGATTGACGGCTTGACAGTGCAAGCCATACGGTTACAATTTTCATCAAAATCCAACTGGAGGATGTCATGTCAGACACTTATAATGAATTGAAAGTCATCATCAAAGACCTGCTCAATGTCGATGAAAGCAAGATCACAATGGAAGCCCGCTTCCGCGAAGAACTTGAAGCGGATTCGCTTGACCTTGTCGAATTGATCATGGCGTTTGAAGATAAATTCGGCGCCGAGATCTCGGACGAAGATGCTCAGAAGATCACCACCGTGGGCGAAGCTGTCAAATATATCGACGCAAACCGCAAGTAATTGATTTTTAAAGATTATAACCGTAGAGCCGCCCGGCACGGGCGGCTCTTTGTGATATTAGGCGTCATTGCGAGTGGCGCCTCGTGCCACGAAGCAATCCCCACTAAAAAGAAGGTTGCTTCGTCGGGGAGATCGCCCTTCTCGCAACGACATAAATTATTGCAACAGAGTCGGTATTTCTTCCGGGTGTTTGGCAACTTTAACGCCGGCCGATTCGAGAGCCTTTACCTTGTCTGCTGCTGTCCCGGCTCCGCCTTCGATGATGGCTCCGGCGTGCCCCATGCGCTTTCCGGGAGGGGCGGTCTGACCGGCGATGAAGGAAGCAACGGGTTTGGTCATTTTGTTACGGATGAACTCCGCAGCTTTTTCCTCTTCGTTACCACCGATCTCACCGATCATGATGACCTTCTCGGTCTTAGGATCGTGTTCGAACATTTCCAGCACATCCCTGAAATTCGTCCCGTTGACCGGGTCGCCGCC
>CAZYLM010000060.1:0-13706 GCA_964648645.1 uncultured Anaerolinea sp. | reverse complement strand
GCATTTCGACGTTTTCGTATGCCGTCAGGGTTGGGATGAGGGCAAAGAACTGGAATACGAATCCGATGGCATTCTTTCGCAGGTCGGCGCGTTGGTTGCGATTGAGACTCGTGGCGACCTGCCCGTTGACAGAAACCGTTCCGCTGGTGGGCTGGTCGAGCAGCCCGATGAGTTGCAGCAGGGTGGTCTTCCCCGACCCTGAAGGTCCCACCAATGCGGTAAATTCGCCGCTGCCGATGGCAAGGTTCACACCGCGCAGAGCATGGGTCTCCACTTCACCGATCTTGTACACGCGGGTCACGCTGTTGACATTTGTAACTTCCATTTTTTGATCTCCTATTGGTCCAACCAGCCGGAAGGGCTAGTTGTCGCTTCCATGCAGCGCTTCGACAGGCTCCATGCGCGCGGCCAGCCGTGCGGGATAAAGCGAAGCGATAAGGGTGACGATATATGTAATGATTGCCAGGTTGACGATATTTTGCGTGGTGATGTGGGCATAGATGCGGTCTTCGAACAGCACACCCGTCACTCCGTAATCACCGATGTAGATTCCGTTCACGGCAAAATAGCCGACCATCATGCCGCCGATCAACAGTCCGAACAGAACCCCGCCGCTGGCAAGCAAGGCCGCCTCCGCAAGGAATTGCGCCATGATGCCACGCCCCTTCATGCCGATGGCTGCCAGGATCCCGATCTCACGCGTCCGCTCGAACACCGCCATTACCAGTGTATTCGTCACAACCGTTGCCGTGATCCCAAGTACGATGAGGTACAAAAAGACAAAGTAAACGTTGGCAAAGTCTTCGAACTGGACGATGAACTGATTCTGTTCGCGCCAGGTCAGTATCTTCAAGCTATCCGAATGGAGCGCCTCGGCAACTGCCTCCGCCTGTGCATCATCCTGCAAAAGGATAAAGATCAGGCTGGCATGATTCTCAGTGGCAGTGATCGCCTGCGCCTTTGCCATTGGCATGAAGATGGTGCTTTCATCGTACCCCGGGGTGCGGGTGGTGAAGATGCCGCGGATCGTAAACAATTGCTCGACCACATCGCCATTGGATGTGGTGACCAGCAAATTGACCTGGTCGCCAACTTTAAGGTCCAGCTTTTCGGCGAGGGTGACACCGACCATGATCCCCTCGCGGTCATCTGCCTGGATGAATTCACCAGAAAGCAACCCATCACGGAAAGGTTTATTCGCCTCTGAGTCGGGCTGGATGCCGAGGATCTGCACACCTTTTGATTCATCACCAATGGTCAGGATGGCGCTGGCGGTCAGACGTGGTGTTGCAACCGTCACCTGTGGCAGGGTTTTGATCTTTTCCACCATCGCATCGGGGTTCTCGATCAGATCCTCCCACTTCAGGCTGATCTTGTTTTCATCATAAGATGCCGGGCGGACTTGTAAATGCCCGCTCTGAAGGCGAATGGTGTTTTGCAGCGCACCGACCATTTCCCCTTCCAGCACAGATGCCATAAGCAGCAACAGTGACATGCCAATGCCGACCGCCAATGCGGAGAGGATAGAGCGAGTTTTGTTGCGCCACAGATTGCGATAGGCTAGCTTGAATATTTGAGCCATGTTTTATTCTTTTCTAAACCGGATCGGTTTAAGCTTATACGTGGTGCAGAGCTTCAGATGGTTCTCGTTTTGCTGCCAGCACAGCGGGAAGGAGCGCGGCAAGCGCGGCAATGACCAGGACCACAATGGAACGCATCGCCAGTTTGCTGACGCCCAGTGTGGGGTACATCCGCCCGCTGATCAAAGCCATATAGTCCGTCATACCGGCAAATGAGCTGTAATCCATGCCGACCTGCATCATGCTAAGGTTGATCGCCAGTCCGGTTGCAATCCCGGCAAAGACACCCACCAGCCCGATCAAAATGCCTTCAAGGACAAAGGTTGCGGCGATCTGACGCGGTTTAAGTCCCATGGCGCCTAGCAGCCCGATCTCACGCGTCCGTTCGTAGACCGCCATCAGCAGGAGGTTCAAAATGCCGATGCCTGCGATCATCACGATGATGACGCTGAAGATGTCCATGACGATATTCTTTCTATTGATCGCTGTGCCAAGCTCGGGATAATTCTTTGCCCATGATTCAACTTCATACCCGGGCAAAAGCGGACTCAAAGCCGCGATCACATCTGACTCCGAGCCGACCTTATCCAGCGTGATCTGCACCTCCGTGGCCTGTCCATTCAAGCCAAAGAGAACCTGAGCCTCTGACAATGAGATGTACGAAGTTGCCTTCTCCATGGAGGGAATGCCGATATCGTAAATACCGATGACCGTCATGGTGCGCTGGCGGTTCTGCTTGTGGATGTCACTGCCGACCATGTTGATACGGTCGTCAACCTTGATGGATAATGCGTCCGCCAGCCCCTTGCCGATAAGGACCACATCTTCGTCCGTTGCTAGAAGATAGCGCCCATCCACAATGTGTTGAGCGATCAAACTGACAGGCGCTTCTGCTTCTGGCTCGACCCCAACGATGGTCATCGAGAAAGAGCCTTCCCGGTTGGTGACCAATCCATTCGTTTGGATACGACGTGAAGCGGCAACCACTCCAGGCTGCGCCAGAGCCGCCTGCACAACTGCAGTATCGTCTTCCAGCGGAAGAAGCGGATTGCTCTCCACTTTTTCGCGATACCCTTCAGCATGTACCTGAATGTTGCCGCCCAGGACGCGCACCGCATTTTGGGCAATGGACTGGTTGAACCCTTCCATAAGGCCGTCGTACCACATCATCATGCCGAGCGACAGAGCCATTGCCAGCGCAATGATGACCGTGCGCCGGCGGTGCCGCCAGATGTTACGCCATGCAAGGCGCAGATAAAGTTGCATTCGAAACTCCTTTCAATCGATAAACCGCGCTATTTGCTTTTTTAGGATCAAGGGGAAAGCCATTCTTTCACAATATCCAGCGATCCCGTTGACAGAGAACCGGAAGGCGCGCCGAGAATCCGTTCCAGGCTCTCGTAATATGCGCCTACGACCCGCTCAAGTTGTTGCGCCGCATCCGGCGGCGGATGATCCGCCAGCAGCAAGCCAACGACCTTATCCTCCAAGCCCCGGGAGAGCCCAAGCATCGTATCTGCAAATTGGTCGGGGTATTTTGTCGAAAACACACCCTCATTGATCCCCTGGCGGATAAGCCCCGCCAGCTTTGGAGAAAAATGCTTTACAAAAGCGGCTTCGTGCTTGTGACGGATGAGGGCATTGGAGTCGTCATACCAAACGCGCATGAGATTAAGCATGAAAGGCTTTTGATCGATCTTCCAACGGCTTCCAGCATCGAAGTATTGGCGCATCTTTTCAGCCGCCGAAAGATCCGCCGCATCCAGGACCGGAGACATGACCTGGTCAGCTTCATCCATCATGCGATCCACCAGTCCATCCAAAAGGGATTGCTTTGAATCGAAATAATGATAAAACGCCCCCTTGGATATTTTCATCCCGTCGAGAATATCTTGAATGGACATCGCCTCAAAACCCTTGGTGTATACCAATTTGCGAGCAACATCCAATATTTCGTTTCGCTTTGCAGCGTAATCTTCTTCCTTAACAATACGGGGCATGGGATCTCTTTTTATAAACCGACGGTCGGTTTATTTTTATTATATGCCTGACAACTTCGTCTGTCAAGCCTTTTGAATGAATATCTGCGGCTCCTCACCACCTGACCATTACCCGCACTTGGAATAAAAATCCGCGAGACATTCCCCTCACGGATTTACAACTTTTTACTGCTCACCTCTCACCGGCACGCTGACCGTCTCTGAGATTTTCCCGAGCACCATCTTCACCAGAAGCCCTGCCCGCCAAAATGCGACCGCCGCCATACCATGGGCCAGCACAGCAAAGAACGGCGGCGTTTCAAAGGTGTAATACGTCCAACACTGACGGGTCGTGCCCCACAATTCAAGAAAATAACCAAGACCCGAACCGGCAAAGAAAGTCAACAATGCGAGCCGATGACTCGTCGGCGTGAGAATGAGCAGGAAACATAACAGCATCGCGAGAATGGTATAGGATTTATCAAAGGTCGGGGAAACAAAGACCAACATCAGGGTCAGGAAAGAGGCGAAGACGGTCCAGTAAAGAACCTTAAAGGAGTCCAAAGTCTCCCGACTTTGGATATCATCATAGACAAACGTCTGGAGACGTTTGAGTCCGAAATCAAGAAATCTTGTGATTCGGTCAATCGAAAGACTTGCGATGGGCCAGGCGGGGATGATCCACAAGGGCGGGCGTTCGGCGGTGTAATAATGCCAGAGGTTGGTCTGGGTGCCCCAGCTTTCGATCGCCAGCCCGCCGCATATGCCGACGAAAACGATCAACAGGTCGGTCTTGAGATTCGCACGCGCTACAATGGTGATGGACATGAAGAGAAAAATACCGATCAACAACCAATCGATATAACGCCACCATGCGCCCTCCCAATTCACATAGGCGAGATATTCCTCCGCCAGGGGCCACCAGATATAAACGATAAGGATGATGGTGACAAAGAAGCCGCCCAACAGGATGGAAGAGTCGCGCGTCCAAAAAGGTCGATTGTTTTTTTCCATGCGCGGATTATATTCGATGCCACCGGATGAAAGCGCGCCCAAAAGTCCTGTAAATATTGATGATACGTTAATATTATCCCGGCGATAAGGCTGTATAATTCAATCGACAGGTGAATGAATGCCTGATAATCCAAATCATTGAAAGGAATTTTGTCATGGGTCTCTTCAGTAAAATCCTCGAAAAGCTTGGCATCAAAAAGAAGGAAGAGGAAGCCAAACCAGCAGCTGCTGCGCCTGCAGCCAAGCCCGCCGCACCGGCAGCCAAACCTGCCGCGAAAGCTGCCACCGCCGGAGCCGGGATGCGCGCCGCGCCTGCCAAATCGAATTCGTTGGAAGAAGCCGCGCCAAAAGCCATCGCCGTTGTTGATGTGGTGGCACAGCTCGAAGCCAAAGCCAAGGGCAAGGAACTCAACTGGAAGGTTTCGATTGTGGACCTGCTCAAGCTGCTCGAACTCGACTCGAGCCGCGAAGCCCGCGAAGAACTCGCCAAGGAACTCGGCTGCCCCGCGGACCAGATGAGCGACTCCGCGCGCATGAACGTCTGGTTGCACAAGGAAGTGCTGCGCCAGATCGCTGCCAACGGCGGCAACATCCCGAAGGACCTGCTGGACTGATCCAGTATTGGGCAATTAATTAAAACGAGTCGGACGGTATCCGACTCGTTTTTTTATTCCATACAGAATCGGAAATCCTTCCTTGCGGGTCTGCACAGCTTGACATAGAATAGCGCTCACGCAAGCCATCTCATTTTTGAGGAGAGACCCATGAAAAAGCACTGGTTCGGTTTGTCGTTGATCTTTCTTTTGGCGGTCGTTCCCATGATCCAACCCGTTCACGCAAGCCCGGGGGCAAGCACCACCCTCTTCCCCATCGGTAGCGATTATCTCGAGAGCACCCTTCAGCGCTTTGCGCAGGCGGCTTCGGCACACGACTCGAACGGAACAGTGGAGATCGTCGTCCTGCCGACCACATACGGCACGGATGCATATACGATCAGCAAGAAGGATCGTACAAAGAATATCTCGCTGGCGGATACCCGCCGTGCCCAGGTGGAAGCCGCATGCAATGCAGTCAAACTTCCATCGCAGACCTGTAACGTCGTCCTCGCTCCCGTATTGATCCGTTCTGACGCCTACCTGCAAAGCAATCTCGATCTTTTCGTCGCAGACCTGGATGGCATCTACATCCTCGGCGGCGACCAGACGATCTCGATGCAGGTCACAGCCAACACCCCGCTCGAAGACCGGATGGAAGCCGCATTTTTGAACGGTGCGGTCCTTGGCGGCAACAGCGCGGGCGCGGCTGTTCAGTCGCGCAATATGATCAACGGATATATCGGCGATTTCGGTCCCGAGAACGGATTCCAACAGGGCATCGTCGACCTTTGGTTGTATGACGGACCCACCGACGACTCACGCGGTTTGAGATTCGGCATCTCGGATTTCATTTTCGAACAACATACCTTCGAACGCGGACGTTTCGCCCGCCTGCTCAATGCCGCCTTCAGCGCGGGCATGCCCGGCATTGGTGTGGATGCAGAGACCGGCGCGGTCATCATGGACGAAGCTACATTGACCGATGTAGCTGGTACCACTGCGGCAGCCATCGTGGACTTCGATACATACAATGCCACCGGTCAATTCACCGGACCAAATAACACCCTTTCGCTTCGGACGGTGGCTACACATCTTGTCCCGCCCGGAGCGTTCGGCTTCGACCTGACCCAGCTTCAACCCATCGTGAACGGGAATGCAGTTCATTCCCCTTCTGTTGCCGGACGCAGCTTTAGCGGTCTGCACGTGCCTGCGGGATATGGTCCCCTAGTCCTTGCCGGGGATCTGAGCGGCGACCGTTCGGGGCTGGTCTCGCAACGCTTCGTCGCTTTGAGCGGCGGACAAGGAAATGCCCGCATCGTCGTCCTCACGCTTGGGTACGCGAAGAGCTCCCAGGCGCAGGCTGAGGCGAAAGCCATCTCCGCCGCCTTGCAAGCGCAGGTGACGAATCAGGTCCAATGGTTCGTGATCGACTCAAGGACGAATCAAACGGCTGTTCAGAACGCCATCTCCAACGCCACAGGGATCTACATCTCTGCGCCGGAACAATCGCTTGTGTTGAACGCCTTCAACAACGCCAGCGGAATCGCATCCGCGATCCACAACGCCTGGGCGGGCGGAAAAGTTTTGCTCGCGGATAACGCCGCAGCTGCGGCATTCGGTTCGGCGGCGAGCACCGATGCGACACCCACCGCCGACAGTCTCGAAGGCGACTCGATGGGTGACTTCCTCTACAGCGGCGTATCGATCCAATCCGGCCTGAATTGGCTCTCCGGGGTCGCCGTCGAGCCGCGCTTTGTGATGGACCGTCACTGGGGTCGCGCCTACAACCATCTATATCGCAATTCCTCTCTCATCGTCCTCGGCATCGATGTGAACTCCGCCGTTGAATTCTCCGCGGCGGGCGCATCCGCGCTTGGCTCGAATACGGTGACCGTCTTCGACGGTCGTTATGGAAGCTTTGGTTTGGGTACCAATGATGCCATCAGCGCGCGATATGTGATCCTGGATAATTACGTGAACGGGGAAACGGTTACGCCTTAGTCTGTCCGTAGCAAGATCACTAGACCTGGCAGGTTCTGGAAATCTGCCAGGTCTTTTCTTAATGATACAATCCCAATATGCTTTCGCGAGTGTACTCCTGCGCCGTAGTGGGGCTGGAAGGTGTGATCGTCGAAGTGGAAGTGGATTACACCAACGGTCTGCCCGCCGTCATCATCGTCGGCTTGCCTGATGCTGCCGTGCAGGAAAGCCGCGAACGTGTACAGACCGCCGTCAAGAACGCCGGTCTAAACTTCCCCCGTCATCGTATCGTTGTAAACCTATCCCCAGCTGCCATCCGCAAGGAAGGTCCGGCGTATGATCTTCCCATTGCGTTGGGCGTCGTCATCCTTGCCGGGTTCCTTCCGCAAGAATCGATCGAAGGCGCCATGTTCATCGGCGAACTTTCGCTCGATGGCATCGTCCGTCACACACGTGGGGTTTTGCCCATGGCAGCCGCCGCGCGAGCCAATGGATTCAAGCGGATATTCGTCCCCGAAGCGGATGCCGGTGAAGCAGCTTTGATCCCCGGTTTGGAAGTCTACCCGGTCAGATCGCTTGCGCATCTCTATGGACATTTGTCCGGACGCGAACCCATTCAACCTTATCTCCCCGAAAGCAATACGGTCGAACCGATCTTCACGCCCACGGATTTCTCCGAGATCAAAGGGCAGGAACACGTCAAACGCGCGCTCGAAGTCGCTGCCGCGGGTGGACACAACGTGTTGATGGTCGGCTCCCCCGGCGCTGGCAAGACCTTGCTTGCCCGTGCTTTGCCCGGCATCCTGCCGGAGATGAGTATCGAAGAATCATTGGATGTGACTCGCATCTACTCCGTGGCAGATCAACTCCCCCCTGGCACACCCCTCATCAAGCATCGTCCGTTTCGGTCACCGCATCATACAATTTCACATGCCGGTCTCGTCGGCGGTGGAAACATCCCCAAACCTGGCGAAATCTCATTGGCGCACAGGGGTGTGCTCTTCCTCGATGAATTTCCAGAATTCGGCACGCGTGTCCTCGAAGTGATGCGTCAGCCGATGGAAGATAAAGTCGTCACCATCAGCCGCGCCAAAGGCTCACTGACCTTCTCTGCAAATTTTCAGCTCATTGCTGCCATGAATCCATGCCCATGCGGTTATTGGGGCGACACACAAAAAGCCTGCACCTGCGCACCTGCCGTAGTCACTAAATATCAAAAACGCATCTCCGGTCCCCTGCTTGACCGCATCGACATCCATATCGAAGTGCCACGTGTGGACTATGAAAAACTCAGCGGCAATAAACTTGGTGAAACCAGCGAGTCCATCCGCAAGCGAGTTCAAACCACAAGAGATATTCAACACACCCGATTCACAAATTCCGATTCCCAATCTCCCGACGTTCTTTGCAATGCAGATATGCGCATCGGCGAGGTGCGTCAATTTTGCCAACTCCAGCCCGAAGGTCAGAGCCTGATGCGGGCGGCGATGAGTCAACTCAATCTTTCAGCGCGCGCCTATCACCGCATCCTGAAATTATCCCGCACCATCGCGGACCTGGCTGGGAGCGATGAGATCCAGTCCCCGCATCTGGCGGAGGCGCTGCAATATCGTCCGAAGATGATGATATAGTTTTCTTCTGCTTTTTGGATTTACCCAGATTCAGCGACTCGCTTTTCCCATTGTTCGGCGTTGACACCTTTGATTAGAAGCCACATAGGGAAGACGATTTCAAGGAATGCAAGGGAGCCAATCGATGTGAAGAGCGCCTTGTATTGGGGAAGCAGCATGGTCCCAAAATCCTGAATGAAGTAGCACAGGGCGACAACCAGCAAAAGGATTCCTATAAACTTGGGGAAGTAGCCAGACTTGTATACCAAATAACCAAAGATCAAAAGATGCAACCCAAAGAATAATCCCCAAATCAGGGTGACTGACTCGTGGGCGTTGAGGAACAACAGCACCAGGGCTTGCACTTGATCTGGCGCGAAGACGGTCAGGTAGCCCGCACCGCTGAGCAAGAGCAAGATCACAAAATGATTGAACAGATTCATTCCTTGAATGACGGTCATCGCGAGGCGGGAAAATGCCGCCACAATAGATAGGCTTTTGTCTACTGGCTTGATCAACACATAAAGGAGCACGGTCAACACGATCTCGATCAAAAAGACAATTGCGTCGCTGACCATGCCAGTGCGGAACAACCCTTGCGATGCCACGATGTTGCTGGCTGTCGCTGCGGCGTCGCCTGGCACAACCAGAGTGGTGGGGATGTACAACATGCTGAATGGTGCCAGCACAACGATCAACAGAGTGAGAATCGCGGCAATTCTGGCTGTCATTTGAATTGAATTGGCTTTTATAGTTGTGGTCATGATTTTTTCCTTTTGATTATGAAGGGCGACCCGCCCATAACGTCAAGCGTATTCAACGATATTGACGGGTCGCCCCTACAAACTAAATTCATTTTGTGGACTCAGAAACAAAGGCAGCCGAATTGAATCCCTTGGCGATGAGATAGACGCCGATGGACATTTCCCACAGCCCGCCCGGCAGTGTGTGCATTAGTTGCAGGTTGTAGCCGAGGATCTCCAGCATGGAGCCGAGTAAAAAGCTGACATATCCGATGAAACCCCAGATGACGAAAAACTGCGGCACCAGTTTTGCCCGATAAAGCCCGTAGCAAAGCGTCAGACCAGCCATACCCAAAGCGACCATACCGATCTGATAGGTGTATGCCTGCGACTGAATGAACAAAGCATTCAAAGATTGAAGATGGGAAATTTCAGAAGCGCTGGCTTTCAAGAACTCGGCGCCCAGCGGAATTGGAAGCAGGATGAACAAAGCCGAGACGGCGATCACAGCGGCTTCGACGAGCCTGGCGCTGAGGTAACCAAGCGCAACACGTTCGTTGTTTTGCTTGAGGATCGGGAACATCATCACCCCGTGCGCGGCATCCCCAGCGGCAGCGAGCACCCAGAGCAATGCGCCGCTGGCAATCAGCAGGCTTCTGGCAGAAACTGTCGCAAGCTCTCCCGGCGTGCCAAGGACTGAGCCCGCAATGCCTACTACAAACCCTAAAATATAAAGCGCGCCTACTACTCTTGCTGTTGTCCGATAGGTGTTAACTTTTGTATCCATACTGTTTTCTCCTTTGATTGAATAAACTTGATTGACCGAGACGAGGGGCAGGCCCAGGTCTCTCACTTTGCGCAGCAACCCGTATAGGGCTGGCTGATCAGGCACAGGTCCAGCAAGAAGCGTTTTTCCATCCGCTTCATGGGTGATGGCAAAACCGTCAAACCAATCTGCCCACTGACTGCCCAAGTGCCCCTCGACTCTGATTTGATATTCCATCCATGATTCCTTTCACCGTTTCCATGTGCGTGAATATACCGGCAGGCGGTATTGCCGTTTAGGACCAAAAGTATTGTTTTGAGTATTGTTTGGGGAATTAAAGCAAGCCCAGCTCGCGGGCGCGCGCCACGGCTTCGGTGCGACTTTTCGCCTGCAACTTGCCAAAGATGCGCAGATTATGCCCCTTGACCGTGCTCAACGCCAGAAAAAGTTTCTGGCTGATCTCGTCATTGGAAAGTCCATCCGCGACAAGATGCAGCACTTCCAACTCACGCTCGCTCAATGGGTCGATGAGCGACTGCGGGCTGGCAGGCTCAGATCTTGTTTTGTCAGAGGCATTCAGCAATTTGCGGATGTAGGTAGTGAGTCTGTCATCTACATGCGATTGGCTTAACTGTGCCAGCAACTCTGCCATGGGTTTGCCTTCATTAACAAAAAAGCGGAAGTAGCCTTCTGGCTCTGCCAAGGTCAATGCATGGCTGAGCGATGCATGTGCTTGACGTGCGTCTCCATGTGCGCGGAATGCGAGTGCCTGTGCAGTCAGAATCTCGATCATGCTGCCCATGCGCTTTGCGTCTTCGGCGGTTTGTAGAAGGCGTGACAACAACCCCAGTGCAGCTTGAATCTTATCTTCTGATGAAGTGCTTTGATATTCAGCCACCAGCACCTGCGCCAATGTGATGTGTTCGAACTCGCGCAAATAACTGAGTTCATCGCTGACGTTAATTCCACATTCGCGGGCCCAGGCTTGCGCCTTGGAGAGTTGTCCGTGCTTAAGGTAAATCCGCGCCTTCAATGCTTCGACGGGGCGTGTGTTGGGTATGGGCGTGCTGATGAACAAACGGCTGGCTTCATCGAGGAATGCGAGCGCTGAATCAAAATCACCCGCCGACTCTTTGAAGCGAGCCTGAGCCAGACTCCTGCGATATGGGAAATCCACCAGGGTTGATTGCTCGCCCAACTCCATGCTTTGCTGAAAGGATTGCGCGGCAGATTCGTCATTCCCCATTTCATGATGCAACAGCGCCACCCCCAAATAATGATGCGCCAAAATCTGCTTCACTTCGTTGCCATACGCGGCTGCATGTTGCAACGACTGTTCATAAGTCCGTAACGCTTCGCGGAGATATCCTTGTGCTGTCTGAATTTCGGCATTGCCCGACTCACTGGCAATCGAAAAAATATAATTGCCAGCCTTCAACGAACTATCGATCCAATCACTCATGGATTTGCGCGCCGAGTCTAGGTCACCGCGTGCCCAGTAGGTGCCGCCCAGTATCGCCGCGGCGCCCGCACGCATGAATGGATCTCCTTTGGGTGCAAGCTCGATCGCCAACTCTGCGTATTTGACCGTCGCAGGAAAATCGCGCCGCGCTTGGGCATTATAAGCGCGCGCAAAAGCGATTCTGGCGGGCAGAGTCTGCGCTTCTTTTTCATCTGTAACGAACGCTGAAGTTTCAAGGCATAGCTCAGCATCGCGCAAACTGGACTCGCTGGACTCTATATCGCCCATGTCCATGAATGCCCAGCCAAGCTGTGTACATAAAACGGGACGAGTGCGGATCAGACTCTCTGGCAGCTGCTTCACCCACCCAAGCCAGGTTGCGGATTGAAAGCTTTGATTCATGCCCTGCCAGAATTTTTCGGCTAACCTAATCGCAAGGTTGAAATCCTCCGCAGCGACAGCATGTTGAAATGCCTCCGCCTCTTCATGATTCTGCTCATACCATTCACTGGCGCGGATGTGATAGCTGGCAAGTTCTTCGGGCTTTCGGTTTTGTCCCTGCCGCTGACGAAGCAGGTCGCCAAATAGATGATGATAGCGATACCAATGGCGTTCATTATCCAGGGATACGATGAAAAGATTGGCGCGTTCCAAAGATTCGAGCATGACCTGCCCAGATATCGAAGGGTCGAGTAACACCGCATCGCAAAGCGAACCGCATAGTCGATTGAGAATGGATGTGTTCAACAAAAATGCTTGAATATTTTCAGGCTGTTGGTGCAGCACTTCTTCAAGCAGATAGTCCAATACGAAATGATGCGCGCCAGTAAAGGATTTTATAAAGGCATCGACATCGGAAAGTCCCTGCATCGAGAGTGCTGCCAACTGCAAGCCAGCGATCCAACCTTCGGTGCGGACTTCGAGCGCGGCGATCTGTTCCGCTGAGAGCGTCAGTCCCATCACTTGGTTGAGAAATTCCGCGGCTTCCGCAGAGGTGAAGCGCAAGTCCGCAGTACGCAATTCTGTAAGCTGGCCACGGGCACGCAACCGCGCTAGCGGCAACGACGGGTCTTCACGGGTGGTGATCACCAAATGTATTTGTGGCGGCAGGTTTCCCACAAGAAAGTTCAATGCCTGATCCACGGGCTTTGAATCCAGTATGTGATAATCATCCAGGACGAGCATGAAATCATGCGGACCAGAATCTATTTCGTTGAGCAGAGTGGTCAGGAGCGGTTCGATCTCTGGCACGTGAGACGATTGAAGCATGTTCATCACCCCTGTACCAACCTCTGGGATGATGGTCTTCAAGGCGGCAATCAGATAAAGCAGGAATTGTTTGAGATCGCCATCTCCCCCATCTAATGACAGCCAGGCAACTGGTTGTTTAAAACTTAAAACCCATTCGCTTGCCAGTGTTGTCTTGCCGAATCCCGCCGGGGCAGAGATCAAAGTTAATTTATGTTTGCGTTCCAAGCCTGCATTTAATTGATCCATTAAGCGGGCGCGCGAAACCATCCTAGAACGAGGCACAGGTACATGCACTTTCGTCGCCAAGATGGTCATGAGGTAATTATAAGGCTCGTATTTGAATCTGTGAGAAATATATGTTGGCATTCCATGTACGGATTGTGAAAGGTTACGCAGTGATCGAATGGGGGAAACCAGCGAAACGATTCGTAAGTTTGCACAAGTGGCACGTGATAATCCGCAAAAAGGATATTCATGCCATGGTTTAGATATTATCTGTAATTCCAACATGCGTATCGGGGAGGTGAGGCAATTTTGCGCACTCCAGCCCGAAGGTCAGAGTTTGATGCGGGCGGCGACATCGTGCTGTGCATGAGTCAACTCAATCTTTCAGCGCGCGCCTATCACCGCACGCGAAGCGTGAAATTATCCCGCACCATCGCGGACTTGGCCGGGAGCGAAGAAATACAGTCCCCGCATCTGACAGAGGCGCTGCAATATCGTCC
>CAZYLM010000059.1:0-13719 GCA_964648645.1 uncultured Anaerolinea sp. | reverse complement strand
CTCATCCGCGAGGGGAAGCGGGGCATCTGTCAGGTGCGCTTCAACAAAGGCGGGAGGTTGATGGTGCCGCACGGGTATGTGGCGGCGTTGCAGAATGACCCTATCGAGAAGAAGCCTTTTTCGCATGTATTGCCCGGCGCGAATGCGTTGACCTTTGGGATGCTGGGCTGTGATTATCACTGCGCCTATTGCCAGAACTGGCTAACATCCCAGGCCATGCGCGATCCGGCTTCGGATGTTTCGGCGCAGTTCATCCGCGAGGTGACGCCGCATGCGGTTGTGGATTATGCGCTGCGCGTGAATGCTTCGGTGGTGGTCTCTTCGTACAACGAGCCATTGATCACCAGCGAGTGGGCGGTGGATATTTTCAAGGCTGTGAAGCAGTACGGATTGTTGTGCGCCTACGTCTCCAACGGGAATAACACGCCTGAGGTGATGGATTATCTCGCACCCTATCTCTCCGCCTATAAAATTGACCTTAAATGTATGAGCGATAAGAACTATCGAAAACTTGGCGGGACGCTGCAGCATACATTAGACGGCATCAAACGCGCACGGGAGCACGGGTTATGGGTGGAAGTGGTGACATTGGTCATCCCGGGTTTCAATGACTCGAACGAAGAACTGTGGGATGCGGCGCGTTTCCTTGCGGAAGTATCCAAAGATATACCCTGGCACGTGACGGCCTTTCACAAAGATTACAAGATGACCGAGCCGGATAACACCGATGCGAAGACCCTCATCCGCGCCGCGGAGATCGGGCGCGAGGCGGGGCTCAAATTCGTTTACGCTGGCAATTTGCCGGGCACAGTTGGGGAGTATGAAGATACTACGTGTCCACGATGCAGTTATCGGCTGGTGAAGAGGCGAGGGTACGTCATTTTTGAGAAACACATCACGCCTGAAGGAAAATGCCCTGAGTGTGGTGAAGCCATCCCCGGGTTGTGGGTATAATCCCGCTCATGATTCTCATCACCGGTGCGACCGGATTTGTCGGGCGTGCCCTTGTGCGACAATTATCTTCCATCGGATACCCCCTGCGGGCGCTGATCCGTCCATCGGCAAAGTCGCCGCGCCTGCCAAAGGGCGTGCCAGTGGAAGTAGCCGTGGTGTCGCTTGCGGATACACGCGGCTTGCGCGCTGCCATGCGCGATGTCGAAACCATCTTCCACCTTGCCAGTGCGGAGAATCAGGGATCGCGTGGCAACCTGCTTCAGACCGATATCGAAGGAACGCAAAATCTTGTCGATGCCGCGGCAGATGCGGGTGTGGATCGGATCGTTTATCTCAGTCATCTGGGTGCGGCGCGCGCATCGGGCTACCCGGCCTTCAAGGCAAAGGGCATTGCCGAAGAGAGCATTCGTGGGGGAAAAGTGCCCTACACCATCATCCGCACTTCACTTGTGTATGGTCCCGAAGATCACTTTACAAATAACGTTTCGAGGCTGATCCGAAATTCATTTGGTATTTTTCCGGTGCCAACAGGTGGGCGTGTTGTTGTCCAGCCCGTCTGGGTTGAAGACCTTGTCACCTGCATGATCTGGGCGTTGCAAAACGAAGGCACGATGAATCAGGTGTATGAAGTAGGCGGCAACGAATTCTTCACGCTTCAGCAGGTGATAGAGATGGTCATGGAGGTGACCCGCGCACGGCGCTATCTTGTGCCGATGTCACCCATCACACTGCGAGCGATCACTGTCTTTCTTGAGGGAGTGCTGCCAGGGTTTCCCATCTCATCTTTCTTTCTTGATTATTTTGCCGTTAATCGCACCACGGCGGTCGACTCCATGCCGCGTTACTTCGGCTTGATGCCCGCCCGGTTTTCATATCGACTTGATTATCTCAAGCGCAAACGCTGGTACGAACGCTTGTGGAGTGCGATCACAGATCGGCAGTCCCTGCAAAGGACGAACTGAAATGTCACTCCCGAACATCCGCCTGCTCGATACCCCCGAAGACCTTCGCCTTGTCGAAGAACTTCAACGCGCCGTCTGGCCCGGTTCCGAGACGGATGTCGTGCCAATGCATATGCTCATTACCGCTGTGCATAATGGCGGCTTGGTCCTGGGTGCCTTCGAGGAGGAAAGGATCATCGGCTTTGTCTTTGGCTTCCCCGGGCTGGAGGAGACCCCTGATGGTCCGCGCGCCAAACACTGTTCGCACATGATGGGCATCCACCCCGATTATCGCGACAGCGGTATTGGCTTTACATTGAAGCGCGCCCAATGGCAGATGGTCCGCCATCAAGGGCTCGACCACATGACATGGACGTACGATCCACTACTTAGCCGCAACGCCCGACTCAACATCTCAAAGCTCGGGGCGGTGTGTACAACATATCGCCGCTCTGAATATGGTGAAATGCGAGACGGTCTCAATGCCGGGCTGCCTTCGGACCGTTTCCAGGTCGATTGGTGGATCAATTCGCGACGGGTGGATAAACGACTCAGCAAGAATCCGCGCCCAGCGCTGACGATGGAGCACGTCGCCCGCAGCGGACTCCGCTCTTTTTACCCGCCTCAATTCACAGACACAGGCTTGATCCGCCCGCCTGAGCATGTCCCTGCCTTTGAGGAACGCATCCTATTGGCAGAGATCCCGCATGATTTCATCGCGCTCAAAGCTAGGGATTATGCCCTTGCCCGCGACTGGCGCTTCTTTATCCGCGAACTGTTCGAGACCGCTTTTGCAAAAGGATACATCGTCACAGATTTTGTGTTCGATAAGGCGGAAGGAATTCTGCGCGGGTTGTATGTATTGACTCACGGAGAGAGCACGTTGGATGAGTTCGAGTGATGATGTCATTGCGAATGTAGCGAAGCCGTTACAGGGATAGCAAGTTAACGCATGAGCCGCCCGAAAGGGCGGCTCAGCGGTTCGCCCAAAGGGCGTGGGGAAGAGGATTTCGAGAAACCTTATCGCTGGGACAAGGACTATCTCCTTGTAGAAGGATTGTTTTCGTGGCTGCTCATTGCCGCCATGCCCACGGGATGATAAGTCGGTTCGGGGCGGGATGCGCCGTAGGACGGCATGGGCGCGGGGCGGGGCTTCGGAACAGGCCGCGGATAATTCACAGCAGGTGGATTCACTTCCTGCCGTTGGGCTGGTTGAACCGTCCGCGGTTGATGCGCAGAGAAGCTGGATGCCGGGGCGTTGCGGTAGGTCGAGTTCCGATCATAAATATCTGCAAGGGTGAAAAGGCGTTCACCCGCTACAGAAAAAGTGCCAATCAAGAGCACGCGGATCAGCCAGACCATGCATGCCACGAAGATTGGGACGATCTTCGTCATCGCCGCCTGACCAACCAGTGCGCCGCCCAGTGCGTTATGATTTTGAATGGCGACGGAAACGCCCCACCAGGTGAGCATGGCATTGAAGGCAGCGGCAAGAAGCCATGCGCCGAAAAGATACCAAACCTCGGCTGGTTCGTCACGTCCCTGTTCAGGGGTGAAGATGCGGGCAATGCCTGCAAAGTCGATTGCGCAGAATGCAAACGCCAGTACAGAGGACCAATACATGCCGGCGAATTGAAGATCGCCGAGCACATCACGCAGGGCAAAAGAGGTGGTGCCGAAGTTGAACACCTCGAATGCCAGCAGTGCGCACAGGATCATTCCACCGAAGATCGCACCACGTTTGAGCGACACATTCTTCAGCAGAGGGGTCAGATTGATTTGGAAGGAACGGTTCATGGAAAATCTCCTTCAGATAACATAATTGGGTCAGATGTCTGTTCTTAAATATAGAACACTTGTTCTATATTGTCAACCCCTCTTTGTTACAAAACTATTGCGCTGTTCTGTCCTGGGGTTTGTGGTGTTGGTCAGGGTTAAGGTGTATTTATTTCGCCAAATCAAATAAAAATAAACATGTTACATCCGTTACCTTGGTGGAGTGACGGTCAATACTTTTCCCCGGTCGATCTAATCGTTACAATTTTCACAAGAATATATGAATATCTGCATGGATGGAAAGGAGAACGTATGAACATTACTCTCGAAAGCGAGATCAATCAATTGCACGCGGAGATCTGTGCCGGTCTCGCTGACCCCAACCGAATCATGATCCTCTATGCTCTGTCGCAAAGCCCGCGCAATGTGACCGAACTCTATACCGAATTGAACATGCCCCAGCCGCTAATTTCACGCCATTTAAAGGTTTTGCGCGAACGCGGAATGGTGACCTCCAAAAGGATGGGAACGGTGATTCAATACGCGCTTGCCGATCGACGCCTGATCCAAGCGCTCGATTTACTCCGTGCTGTGATGCGGGACGGACTTTCCAAGCGTGCTGAACTCGTTGAAGCATTTGCATGATCCTCATGACGGACAGGTCACCCGTCCGCCATGTTTCATACATGAAAGGAAATCATCATGTCTGACACACCAAAACTCACACTCGACTTCAAAGGATTGCTCTGCCCGATGCCTGTGGTAAAGCTTGCCGCGGCCATCAAACAAATCCAGGTCGGCGAGATACTCGAAGCTGTCGCCACCGACCCCGGCGTCATGGCCGATATCCCCGCCTGGGCACGCTCCACCGGGCATGAACTTGTCGCGCTCGAAAAGCGGGAAGACAAAACCTTCCGCTTTGTGGTAAAGCGCCTGAAATAATCCATTTCTATACGACGGGAGAACCTCATGCTTATCTTCCAATTGCTCGCGCTGGCTGGGCTGGTTGTTGGTTTCTTCGGTATTTACCTGAGGTATGCGGAGACCAAACGCCGTGCCCTGCCTGTCGATAAGTCGCCGGTCAAGGGCAGCCTCGCGCATGGCATCACATATGCGTTCACCACGGGAATGATGCCCTGGGCAAAGGAATCGACACGTATCCATACGGTTGCATATCTGCGGGGGATCGGTTTCCATGTTGGGGTCTTTTCCGCGATCGGGGTTGTGCTTATCAGCCCATTCTGGAACTTCCTTCCCCCGGTTCTTTCCATGGTTTTGTTCTGGGTCCTGGTTTTTGGAGCTTTTCTCGGTGCCGCGGGCGGATTCATGCGCCTCCTCGAACATAACCTGCGCGGGTTAAGCCTGCCCGACGACCATTTCGCCGTCTGGTTGGCGACTCTTTTTATCGCCGTATCAGGCTTGGGCTTGGTCAATGAAGCGTTCGTCATCCCCATGTATATCGTCGCGGCGGTTACGTTCGTCTACGTCCCGCTGGGGAAGATCCGCCATTGTTTGTATTTCTTCTTCTCCAGAATCTTCTTTGGAAAGTTCTTCGGCAGGCGCGCGGTGTTCCCGCACCCTGAAGTTGTAAAGTGAGGCGGCAATGACTGAGACCATCGATATTGCTTTGAAGACCCTTGAAGCGCAGATCAACCAACCCCTGGAAGCCGCGCTCGAAGCCTGTGCGCGCTGCGGCTTGTGCGCCGAAGCCTGTCATTACTATTGCGCCGAGCCGAAGCTCGAACATATTCCCGCCCATCGCGCCGAGCAGTTACGCAGCGTCTACCGCTATGAGCATGATTTCCTTAGCCGTTTATTCCCGGTTTGGACGCGCTCGAAGAAACTGGATGAGACCGCCCTGGCGAACCTGACGGAGATTGCGTTCAGCCAATGCACGTTATGCCGCCGCTGCACGGTCAACTGCCCGCTCGGTGTGGATACTCCCTTGATGATGCGCGCCATTCGCGCAATGGCGACTGCAGCCGGCACCGCGCCCGAGATTCTGGTCATGCTCGCGGATGCGGCAATCGAAAAAGGCAAAGACCCTTCGTTCTATAAGGAGATGTTCCTCGAACAGATCGCGGATATGGAGAAGGAACTCCGTGAGGTGACGGGCGATCCGACCGCGAGCATTCCGGTCGAAAAAACCGGTGCAAAGGTCTTGTATGTGCCGCTGGCTGGGGCGCATACCATCCTTCCGCCCGCAGTGGTCTTCAATGCCGCAAAAGAGGATTGGACGCTTTCCATCTTCGAGGCGTCTAACTACGGCGTCTTTCTCGCGGATGTGAGCCGGGCAAAGCAGGTGGCGAAGCGCATTGTGGACGAAGCCAACCGCCTGGGTGTGAAAGAGATCGTCATTTCCGAATGCGGGCATGCATACTCATCCTACCGCTGGGATGTGCCCAATTGGTTCGCCGGGCAATTCGATTTCAAGGTACGGTCGTTGATCGAAGTGTTGGCGGAATACCTCCACGATGGGAGGATCAATGTCGACCCGGCCGCAATACCCGAAGGTGTGACCTATCACGACTCATGCAACCTTGCCCGCAACGGCGGGTTGATCGAAGAACCGCGCTATGTACTGGGCCGGATAACAACGGACTTCCGCGAGATGACGCCTAACAAGGCCGAGGCGATCTGTTGCGGCGGCGGAGGCGGACTTGTGGCGCTTGCTGAATATGCCGAGCGAAGGATCGCGGCTGGCAAACCCAAAGCAGACCAGATCAAAAGTACCGGGGCGAGGATCGTCGTGGCTGCCTGCGAGAACTGTCGCTTACAGATCGGTGATTTGAATGAGCATTATGGGCTAAACGTCCATATCACGGCGTTGACCGACCTCGTGGTCCGTGCAATGCGGTTACCCAAGCCTCTACCGGGGACGGAGACGGAGCATCTTTTCGAAGGGGAGCAGGTGGGTGTGCAAGGTTGAGTTAAATGAAAAAAAGACCGCGATACCGCGGTCTTTTTTTCATATCCGATTTTCTATCAATCGCGGCTTCGGCCGCTGACGAGCGAAACGTAATATAGCAATTGAAGGATCGCCGTGATCAAGCCTGCGACATAGGTCAATGCCGCAGCGTTGAGCACATTGCTTACTCCGCGCATCTCGGCATCGGACTGGATGATACCGCTTTCGGCGAGCATCCTCTTCGCGCGGGCAGAGGCATCGAATTCCACTGGTAGGGTGACCAGGGCAAAGAATGCCCCGCCCGAAAAGATCAGAACACCAAGCCAGGCGATCTGGGTCATTTGCAGGAAAATTCCGATCAAGATCAAGATCCAGCCGAGGTAGGAGCCGATGCTTACCATTGGAACAAGGGCGCCGCGGAACCTGAGCGGGAAATATTCCTCGGCATCCTGCTGGGCATGACCAAGTTCATGTGCGGCGATCGCCAGCGCGGCGACCGAGGCGCTGTTCGCAACACCTTGCGAAAGGAAAAGGGTCTTATTCCGCGGATCGTAATGGTCGGTCATTTCGCCGGGCGTGCCCTGGATCTGCAAGCCATGCAATCCACTCGAGGCAATCAGGCGGCGGGTGGCTTCGTAGCCGGTGAAGCGGCTGCCAGCCGCCACACGACTCCATTTGTTATAGGCGGCCCGCACATACCATGATGTGATCGCCATCAGAATGAAGGCGGGGATCATGAAGATCATATAGGTGGGGTCGAAGAAAAACATGTTTAATCCTTTCTGTTATTGTTCAATCATTTTTTTGTTCTGTCGAGGCTTGCACAGAATTACTTTCCGGTCATCTCCAATAGAATGCGAACGGCTTCATCCAATTGCGGGTCTTTATCTGCCTTGCGGTCATCCTCTGTCAATTCGACGGGATAATCAGGGGTGAGGCCAATCTCGTGAATGGTGTTGCCATTCGGCGTGAGCCACTTTGCGATGGTGACGCGCACGGCTCCGTTCTCTTCCATAAGCGGGTACCAGATCTGCACCGAGCCTTTGCCGTAAGAGACTGTTCCGAGCAGTTTGGCGCGGCCTGAGTCTTGCAGAGCACCGGCTACGATTTCGGAGGCGGAAGCGGATCCTTCGTTGACAAGAACGATCATCGGGATCTTCGAGTCCGTCGCCACGCCGCCAGGGATGACCTCGTAGGTTGTGCGATTTCCGTCCCCGTATTGTTCGTAGAGGACAACCCCATCACCAACGAATTGCGATGTGACTTCAACCGCGGTCTGTAGGTAGCCGCCGCCGTTGTTGCGCAGATCAAGGATGATGCCTTTCGGGTTTTGCGGCATCAATTCCTGCAAGGCAGCATTTAACTCCGGTGTGGTGTTGGGGCCGAAGGTGGTCACCTGGATGTAGGCAATTCCACCTTCCAGCATTTTGCCTTCGGCGGATGCAATGGTGATTCGGGCGCGGACGATGGAGACATCGAAGGGTGCCTCTTCACCTTCACGCAAGACGGTGAGGACAACCTTTGTCCCGGCAGGACCAAGTACCTTGCGGCGGGCGAGTTCGGCATCGATGCCTGTCATGTCTTCGCCGTCGATGGCGATGATCTTGTCACCGGGCAGCAACCCAGCCGCCTCTGCGGGGGAGCCGGGGATGGGGCTGGTGACCGTCAGATAATCCGTTGTTGTATCGACATATGCACCAATGCCTTCATAGGAACCTTCGAGGCTTTCATTCGCCTGTTTAAACTCCTCCGGATCCATGTAGGTGGAATGCTGGTCGCCGAGAGCTTGCATCATCCCGTTGATCGCGCCACGCATAAGGGTGACATCGTCAAGGGGTTGGTCTACGTAGTTTTCATGGACGAGCTTCCAAGCTTCCCAGAACGGTGCAAAGAGGGTTTGCAGTTCTTCGGGGGTTGCAGACTGTTGGTCAGGGGAGGGCGTAAAGGGTTCAGCAGGGGGCTCGGTTTCAACTGATGCCTGGTCGACGCCGGGCAACGGGATATTCCCGTAGGGTAGGACATGTCCCGTTACAAAACCGCCGGCAAACGCGCCAAGCGCCACGATCAGGACAGCCATGACTAGCAGAGCTGTTTTCAAGGTTTTATTCACAAGAGCCTCCAATTTGGCAATTCGTTTCCATCGATTTGAGTGCCTTTCCGTTAAATGGACGGGCTTTCCATACCTTACATTACGCAGAAAGATACCAACCGGTTATTAAGGGTTGCTGAATGAATTGTTCGATTTGTGTAAGAATCGGGATTGGAGATCAAAGGTCTTCTGACTTTTGGTTTTTGTCGGTCTCCCCGATTTGATTTAAATTCTGCACCGAGCGCCTCAGTTCTTCGAACTCGTCGTCTCGTTTCTTTCGGGTCGGGTCCATGGCTTTCATCATCGTCTCAAGCGGACCATTCTTCCCGCCACGCATGATTCCACGGACAATGCCGTACATGACGATATTGATCCCCACAATGAGGACAATGAATAGAAAAGCGGCAATTGCGGCACGGCTATTTTCCATTTCGACCCTCCAGGATCGGAAGCAGCGAATTCCAATCGGTCAGGTGCGCATCGGCGCTGCCAGTCGGAAATGATTCGTTATAAAGAATGCTGAACAAGCCTGCCCTGCTTGCTGCATTGGTGGTGTTGGGGATGTCGTCGATCATCACGCATTTCGAAGGGTCACTTTCACCCGCAGCTTGCATTGCCATTTGAAAGGACTGGGGCATCGGTTTGCAGTAGGGCGCAATGGCGTTGACATCCACGATGGTCTCGAAGAGATCGCGCAGGCCGAGGGCGGTCAACACTCTGTCAGCATGGGAAGAGTCTGCATTGGTGAAGATCAGGTTGCGGGTCGGGAGTGAGGCGATGATCGAGCGTAGAGCCGGGTTGGGGGTCAGGTAATCCCTGAGGGGCAGGTCGTGTACGTAAGCGAGGAAATCCTGCGTATCGAGGTTGTGATAGGCCTGCAAGCCGCGCGTCGTGGTTCCGAACTCGCGGTAATATTTTTCGCGCAGTTTCGAAACTTCCTCAGCCGGGATGCGCAATTTATCGCGCATGTAATTGTTCATCCGGTCCTTGATGGCATGCCACAAACCGGTGGTCGGAGGGTAAAGCGTATCGTCGAGGTCGAAGAAGATGGTGGAGAATCGCATTCGGCAATTATAATTGTGCCATGCCCATTCGATTACTGTCATCCGAAGTATCTTCGCAAATTGCCGCCGGTGAGGTGGTGGAGCGGCCCGCTTCCGTCGTCAAAGAATTGACGGAGAATTCGCTCGATGCGGGCGCAAAGAATATTTCGATCTCGATAGCAGATGCGGGGCGGACTCGGATCGAGGTGGCGGATGATGGGCATGGAATTCCTGTCGGTGAATTGGGATTGGCCGCCTCGCGTCATGCGACCTCGAAGCTAGTCCAGTCCGAGGATTTGTTCCACATCCAGACCCTGGGCTTCCGCGGCGAGGCATTGGCTTCGATCGGGTCCGTCTCGCAAATGACAATCACATCGCGGGTGGAGTCTGCAAGAGAAGGCGCACGACTGCAAGTGAACGGCGGTATTTCGGAAAAGGTGGAAAAAATCGGCGCACCAAAAGGGACTGCCGTGCGGGTGGAAAATCTTTTTTACAACGTGCCGGCACGCTTGAAGTTTTTGAAGACCGATACCACCGAACGCCGCGCCATCGATTCATTGGTGACGCGCTACGCGCTGGCGTATCCGAATGTACGGTTCAAGATCACGGATGGTAAGCAAGTCACCCTGCAAACGGCGGGAGATGGCGACCGGCGGGCGATCCTGGCTGCGTTATATGGCGTGGATGTTGCCAAACAGATGTTGGAAGTGATGGCAACTGAAGAGGGTCTTTCACTTACTGGTTTCATCAGCCCTGTTTCGTTGACCCGTTCCAATAGAAAAGAAATCACGTTTTTCATCAATGGCCGATGGGTACAGGAGATCTCGCTCAACTCGGCGTTGCTGCAGGCGTATCATACGCTCTTGATGGTGGGGCGTTACCCGTTGACAGCCTTATTCCTCGAAATGGCTCCCGAAGATGTGGATGTCAACGTCCACCCGACCAAAGCGGAGGTGAGGTTTAGGGCGCAGGAAAAGGTTTTTAGCTTTGTGCAACGTTCGGTGAGAAAAGCCTTGCTGGCGTACACACCTGTCCCTGCGGTCTCACCACAATTGTGGGGGGCGCGTGCACGGACGGAAGACCAGCCGGCCCGACAAGCAGGCATCGATTGGAGCATTGCGCATGACTCCGAGTTGACAGCGGGCGACAGTCCATTGACAACGGAAAACACCGGTCAACCCCTACAAGGCGACCGTTCATCGCCAGCCGTTGGTGGTCAATCGTCTTTTTCTGCTGGCGTTCCATTGCTTCGCCTCATCGGTCAGATCGGCTCGGCGTACCTTGTGGCGGAGGGTCCCGATGGTTTGTATCTTATTGACCAGCATGCAGCGCATGAGCGGGTATTGTTCGAAAAGTTAATGGCGCAGCATGAGAACAAGAGCATCCCATCGCAAGTTCTGCTTGCGCCGGAGGTTGTGACGTTGCCACCTGGCTCATCGAAGGCATTGATGGATCAATTACCGTTCTTGAATCATTTTGGTTTTGAGGTGGAAGAGTTTGGGACGAATACTTTCCAGGTCCGCGCGATGCCGGTCTTGTTTGCGGGCGGGAGCCCGGCTGCGGCACTCAAGGCTTTGGTGGAGGATTTCGAGGAGGATGAGAGTCCGCTTCAGGCGGAGTTGGAGGCGCGGCTTGCGGCGCGAGTCTGCAAGCGGTTGGCGGTCAAAGCCGGACAGACGCTTACAACCGAAGAGCAAAGGAGTCTGCTCACGGACTTGGAAGTTTGCCAATCGCCGCGCACATGTCCGCACGGTCGGCCGACAATGATCCACCTAAGCGTGGATATGCTGGAGCGCCAATTTGGCCGCAAAGGCGCGCGGTAAATTTCAGGTTACTAAAATTGTTAGGTTGAAAACAATTGGAGAGGGATACGCTACAATAAGGCTATGAAAAATCTGACAGACCTATCCAAGCGGGATCTGAAAGTCCTTTTCGATCACATCCAGGCGGCCATTGCATTGGTGGACCGGGAGGGAAATCTTGTTGCGTGGAATTCCGCCTTTGAGGCGGGCAGGCGAAAATTCCCCCTTGCCAACAACCTTCAGGAAATGTTCCTGCAAAAAGATGCGGATGAGATTCACACCAGGCTTGCCGGGGGGGCTGAGGAACATTGGGCGGGGGAATTTGCCATAACAGAGACGGACGCCGCCGTTTTGTGTGATTTCTGGCTGATGCCAACTGGCAAGGAGCATATGGTCTTCCTTGCAGAGCGCATTGAAGTGGAAGCGGATGCCGAGAACGTGGTGGAGAAGCTGCGCAAACAGGTGAGGATGTTCCAAATGGAAAGCGAGCATTCGAAGAAACTGGCTCGCAATAAACAGATCGAAATGGAAGGTGTGCTTGCCCAGGCGGAGGAAGTGGCGCATGTCGATCCGTTGACCTTTCTGCCGAACCGGCGTACGATCATCAAAGACATGCAAAGCGAGGTGATGCGCGCCGAGCGCTATCATTCCCTCTTCTCGATCTCGGTGGTGGATATCGATAATTTCAAAACGATCAACGATACATACGGTCACCCGGTTGGGGATGAAGTCCTGCGGCATGTTGCCATTCACTTAAGAGATGGGATCCGGCACCCGGATGTGGTGGGACGATATGGCGGTGAGGAATTCATCGTTCTACTGCCGAACTCGGACAAGAAAGCTGCTGCCGAGCAGGCTGCCCGTTTGTGCCGCGAACTGCGCAATAAAAGGATCCAACTGAAGAACGAGGAGATTCAAGTGACCATAAGCATCGGCATCGCCGAGTTCCGCATTGGCGAGGACTCTTGGCACAGTCTGCTCAAACGCGCGGATAATGCCATGTTCGAGGCCAAGAATCAGGGTCGCGACCGCTGGGTCATTGGGGAATAGAGATATAATGCCTTGTGCTTGCCGCTATTACAGGGCTGCCACGAAAATTGACAATTCCGAACAAAATAGAACTCACCCGCGAATCTAATTTGACGGGTGAGTTTTTCAATACGGACTATTGCTGGATCAGCTATGAATTCTTTGCAATATTCACAAAATCGGCGAACAACCCATATGCCGTTTCAACTGGTCCGCCTGTCATGCCGGGTTTTTCGGAGAGCACGATCGAATAATCGATGATGACATCGGTGCGGAATGTGATTCCTGTACTTGAATTCATCATGCCATAGAGGGGCGAGGTCGAATCGACCAGCTGCGGTGTAACGCCTACATGAATCCTTCCATCTGTTTTTTCGGCGGAACAGACCAGTTTATAGCGTTTGCCCTCCTTTTTTGCCTTGGCGATCATGGCAGAGGTAATTCCACGAATGCCGGTGGGGTCGACCTGTTGCGGGGTCATTGGTGTATCCCACAGAACAGTCACCAGTGCAGCAACTTTGATGGCAGCATCCCAGCCGTCTACATCGTTGGTGGGGTCGGTTTCAGCCAACCCGATCTTCTGTGCATACGCGAGTGCCTGATCGTAAGATTCACCGCTTTCCATTCTGGATAAGATGACATTGGTGGTGGCGTTGAAGATGCCTTTGAAGGATTCCAACTCCGCAAGGGGGAACGCCTCTCTCATGACCGAGAAAACGGGTGCGCCACCCAAGACTGCGGATTCAAACCGGAAGGTTTTCCCCTTCGATGCCGCCAGGGCGGTCAAATCACGATAGCCATGCACTACGGGACCTTTGTTGGCGGTACTGACATCCATGCCGAGGTTCAATGCCGTGTGGATATGATCGATGGCGGGCTGACCGGTCTGTGTGTTGACGGGGGAATTCTCGAACATGAAATTCGCGGCGGAGTTGTTGATGACGGCGATCGAATCGTTCACTGGGAAGACCGATAGCTCCGTGATGGATTTTCCGCTTTCGAACAATGCCAGGGCTTTTTCGATATCCAATCCATCCTGGTTGACGGCGAACCCATGCCGACCCGTGGAAATGCCGGTGAATGAAAATGTGATGCCATACTTTGATTGCAGAACGGACTGCTTGCGGATTAATAAACGTGCCAGTGACCGGGCGACATTTCCAAAACCGATGAGGGC
>CAZYLM010000058.1:6836-13924 GCA_964648645.1 uncultured Anaerolinea sp. | reverse complement strand
CGCTTCGCATTTTCAGTCCCAGCCTGCTCTTCGTTGAATGAATTGATCCCGCCGCCGATGGCTTCCCAGATGGGGTCTTCGATCTTTTCCACTTGTTTGATCTGATATGAGTCCATGTGTGCCTCAATGCGTTGGTCATCCACCCGCCCCATGCGAGACGGGTGGAATATCTGATCTACAGCCTCACTCTATATACTCCCCCCACCTGGCTTTGTTTCATTGGCGCTTCCCACCCAGCAGGGAGCGGATCATCTCGTTGAGCTTTTTCAAGTTCATCGGCTTGCTGAGATACTCCGTTGCACCTGCTTCGAGGCAGCGCTCCCGGTCGCCGGTCATTGCCAGGGCGGTCAGCGCAATGATGGGCACAGAGGCGAAGCGCGGGTCGGCACGGAGTTGACGGGTGGCCTCCAGCCCGTCCATTTCGGGCATTTGAATATCCATCAGGATCAGGTCTGGCGACGCCTCTTTACATACTGCAACTGCTTCACGTCCGTTCCGGGCGATGACCACTTCGAAGCCTTGCATCTCCAGGTAATCCCGCACGATCATGATATTGGATTCCATGTCTTCTGCCAGGAGGATCTTGCCCACAAAGGGTTGCGTGTTGTCTTCACCTTCACGATTCGTAATCATGTCTTCTGTGCCGTTCCCCGGCTCCACCATCACAGGCTGGGTCTGCGGTATGCTGACGATGAAGGTGCTGCCGACGCCAAGTTCGCTTTCCACACGGATGCTGCCTCCGTGCATTTCGACCAGCTCCCGCACCAGCGCCAGCCCAAGACCGGTCCCTTCGTGGCTGCGCGTCAGGCTGCTATCGACCTGGGTAAAGGGCTTGAATAGCTTTTGAATATCCTCAGTCGAGATGCCGATGCCCGTATCCCTGACCGAGAACAGGACGGATTGCCGATCCGGGTCGAAGGATGCCTTGAGATTTACCGAGCCGTTCTCAGGGGTGAATTTGACCGCATTGCTGAGCAGGTTTACCAATATCTGTTTGAGGCGGCGCTGGTCGGCAACGATAAATGGAGTGGCAACCTCGTTCTCGAATTCCACATGAATGCCTTTTTTGAGGGCCGCCTGCTTTACAAAGATCAGGCTCGCCTGGCACAGGTCTGTCAGGACCACCCTTTCGGGGGTGATCGTGAGCTTCCCGGCTTCGATCTTGGCGAGGTCGAGCAGGTCATTGATCAACCCCAGCAGGTGCCGGCCGCTGCTGTCGATCGAACCGAGATATTTCATCTGCCTGTCATCCAGCTCGCCGAATTCGCCGCTGAGCAGCATTTCGGTGAACCCAAGGATGCCGTTGAGGGGTGTGCGCAGTTCGTGGCTGATATTCGCCAGGAATTCGTCCTTGGTGCGCAGCGCCCGCGCAAGCTCGCTATTGGCATGACGCAGGGTTTCTTCGGCTTTCTTGCGCTCGGTGATGTCTATGAATGCGCCGACCAGCCCGGCCACATTGCCACCTTCATCGAAGAACACATCTTTGACGAAAATGACGGGGCGCACGTTGCCATCCTTATCCTTGACCAGCGATTCATACACCTGGCGTTCATTCGCCTGCATTAGATCGATGTCCTTCTGGCGATAGACATCGGCGTGGTCTGCATCCCAGATCTCGTGCGGCAATTTCCCCTGGATCTCCCCCGAGGTTTTACCCATCAAATCGACAAAGGCATGATTGCAGCCCAAATACCTGCCTTCCCTGTCCTTGTAGAAGACCGGGGTCGGGACGGCATTCAAGAGCGCGCGGGTAAAATTGGCGTTGCGTTTGAGCTCGTTCTCCGCCTGCTTGCGCTCGGTGATATCGATCATGGAACTGCGGCTCGAGAGATACTGTCCGTTCTCATCATATACAGCGGCTGCACTGATCATGACGGGGAAGGTGGACCCGTCTTTACGGATCGCTTCGATCTCAAAATTACTGATCGTGCCGTTTTGCATGAAATCTGAAAATGCCTTCTGAAAAGCCTGCCTACTAACTGGGGCGAGCATTTCGAGAACAGGCTGGCCGATCAATTCGCCCGGCGTATAACCCAGCCAGCGCGCCTCGGTCTCATTGATGGAAATGATCCTGCCGTTCGCATCGAGCGAGTGATACCCGGCAGGCGCATTATCATAAAGATCCTGCACCTGGGCGGTGCGCTCTTTGACGCGCTGCTCCAGGTTGCGATTTAATTCCTGCAATTCCTGCTGCATCGTCTTCAACTCATGGATATCGGTCGAGTTGATCAGGGCGGAGACGACCTTGCCATTCTCCTCATGCAGCGGCTGGATGGACGTCCGATGCCAGCGCGGCTGTCCTCTGACATGGATCATGTTCTCGAACGTCATGCCCTGGTCTGCCTTGGCAACGATCTGAATATCCCGAATTTGGATTTCCGCTGCCTGGGCCGGGAAGAGTTCATTGATCGTCCTGCCGATGAGCTGTTCTGGCGTGCCTCCCAACATCGTGGCAGCAGTATCGTTCATATACAGGAACCTGCCGTTAAGGTCGATATTTGCCACCACACTATCGAGGCTTTCCAAAAGCACGCGGTATTTTTCCTCGCTTGTGCGCAGTTCTTTGAGGATCTGTTTCTGGTCCGTCACATCGCGATGGCTAACACGCCGTCCGCGGAAGGACCCGCCTTCGCCCGTCACTGCCTGGCAGGTATGGTTGATCCAGCGTACGGAGCCCCCGGCATCGATGATCCGGAAATCCAGCGAACAGGATTCCGCCAGGGTAAACTCCTCCTTGTTATGCCCATCGAAGATGGAACGGTCCTCCGGGTGAACGATCTTGCCCAAGAGGGCGGGCTCTTTGAGGAATTGCTCCCTTTCGTACCCGGTGATCCGTTTGCATGAAGGGGAAACATATAAGAGGTTCTGGTTCTCGTCCAGCCAGAATTCCATATCATAGGTGAAGTCTGCCACAGTCCGGAAGCGATATTCATTATTCCGCAACGCTTCTTCCGCACGTTTGCGCAGGATCATATCGAAGACGGCTTCTGACAGCCGGCTCAGGACATCGAGGTCCTGCTCTGTGTAATCCTGGGGTTTGTTTCCCACCCCGAGGGCCGCCACGACCAGGTTGTTCCGCTTGACAGGCAGGGAGATCAATCTTTGTACAGGCGCGTGCCCGGCAGGCATGCCTTTTCGGTCAGGCGCGGACGCATAATCGTTATAGATACACGCCTCCCCCTTGCGGATCGCATCCGCCCAGACCCCGGCCTGAGCCACCGGGTAATGCTGCCCCTTCCCCTCGGCAGTACACATATTCGTCAACGTGTTCGTAGACCAGGCTTGCAGCTTGATGGTATTCTGGTCTTCATCCACAAAGTGGAAGAAGCCGACCTGGCTGTCGGTCAATTCCTCTGCTTCGTCCAGCATGGCGCGCATCAGGTCTTCCATCTCGGACGATTCGTAGGATAGGTTGGTAAGCCGTAATACAGCCTGCGTGTACAGCTCTTCGCGCTTCTGACCGGTGATGTCAATATGGGTCCCAAACATACGAACGGGTTTTCCACCCTCGTCCCATTCCATCACCCTGCCCTGGTCGAGCACCCATACCCACGCGCCGTTCTTGTGCCGCATGCGGGCTTCGCAGGTATAGAATTCAGTCTCACCTGAAAAATGTTTCTTAAGTAGTTCATCGGATCGTTTCAGGTCATCGGGATGGCAAAGGTCAACCCAGGTGTTGATATTGACAGGCCCCAACTCGGCAAGGGAATATCCCACGATCTCAGCCCAACGTTCGTTGAAAACCGTCTCACCGCTCTGCACATTCCAATCCCACATTCCGGCTTTGGCACCTTCCAATGCCATCTCGAGCCGCGTGCGGCTTTCGCTCAGGATATGTTCGGTCTTTTTCCTTTCGGTAATATCCTGTACGATCGCCAACATGCGGGCGGGAGTTTCATTTTCATCGTAGGTCACCTTGTTCATCTGATGAAGCCAGCGAGTATCTCCGTCCAGGGTGCGGATGGAGTACTCATAATCCATGTCGGCCCGCTGTCGGAAGGCGGCCAGGTCCAGCGCATGGATCCTTTCCTGTTCTCCGGGATGCATCATCTGCATGATAACCTTTCGCGACAAAGGTGCTCCATGGGGTAAGTTGAAGATATCGTAGACCTCATCCGAACAGACCAGTCCCTCGTCGATGCCGCTCCACTCCATGTGCCCAACACGGGCAATGCGTTGCGCCTCCTTTAACAACTCCTGGCTCTTCTGAAGGGCATCCTCCGTCTGCCTTCTTTCGGTGATATCGCGGAAGTTGAGAATGATCGCCTCCACGCCGGGAAATGCAGACAGGTTGCTAAACGTGCTTTCCACCCAGCGCCATTCACCGCTTTTATTCATGAAGCGATACTGGACCGTGGGTTTATATAAAGGATCCTGAATCACTTTCTTGAGTTCATCGATCACCATAGGCAAGTCGTCCGGATGAGTCAAGGCATCCGGCTCCTGGAGCCTTATCTCCAGCTGGTCATACCCCATGATTTTCTGCGCTGACGGGCTGAGATAATTGAATTTATTATCCGGACCAAGGAGCGCGATGCCATCCGGGGCGTTTTCGATCAAGGCGCGATAACGGTGCTCAGCAAGCCTCAGCTCATCTTCAGCCAGTTTTCGCTCCTGTATGTCGCGGAAGTTGATGATGATCGCTTCGAGGCCGGGCGTCGTGATCAGATTACTGAATGTGCTTTCGATCCAGCGCCACTCCCCGTTCTTATGGCGGAATCGGTATTGCAAAGTGGGGATGTAGGAAGGCTGCTCGAGGAGTTTCGCCAATTCGGGCAAGACCGCGGGCAGATCCTCGGGGTGGGTCATTTCGACCGAATTGCATAACGGCAGGTCCTCCTGAGCGTACCCAAAGATCCTTTCCACAGAGGGGCTGGCATATTTGAACCTCCCATTGACGTCGATCAATACAACCCCATCCGGGGCGTATTCGATCAGGGCACGATAACGCTGCTCAGCGAGATGCGCCTCCTGCTCAGCCCGTTTACGGTCTGTGATATCACGGGCAATGCTCATGATGACAGTACGCCCCATATAGGAAATCAGACTGCTGCTGACCTCAATGGGGATCTCCCGGCCATCCTTCGTTTTGTGCCGGGTCTCGAATATCTGAATTTTCTCTTCACCCAACCTGTCGATCAGTTTCTGTATCTCTTCCGGCTCGATGGCAGAATCAACATCTGAAACCTTCATGGACAGCAGCTCATCACGCGAATACCCCAATTTTTTTACAGCCGCATCGTTGACATCCAGGAGGCGCATGTCCGTATCGATCACCCAGACGGTATCGTTCATCCCGTTGATCAGTTCACGGTATTTTCTTTCACTCTCCCGCAGGTCATCCTCAGCCTGCCTGCGCGCGGTGATGTCGGTTGCGATGCCGGTGGTGCGGATGAGGGTGCCGTCTTCTCCATAAATGGGGAAGGACCGGTCAGAGATCCAGTGAATCGAGCCGTTCGGCTGCACAACCCGGTATTCCATTTCAGTACGCTCACCCCGCCCCTGCCGTTCGAGCGCAGCAAACATCGCGCCTCGATCTTCCGGGTGTATGGCATCGATGTAGTGTTGGGTGTTCTGATAGGTCTCTTCGATCGAGCGACCCCAGATCTTTTCATAGGCTGCATTGAGATAAACAAGCATTTGCTCGTGGTTATCGAACATCCAAACGACTTCACCGACGTTGTTCGCAATTTGCTGAAAACGCTCCTCGCTATCCCGCAGCCTCTCCTCTGCCTGCCTGCGCTCGGCAATTTCCGCCTCCAACCTGGCTGTATATTTTTGTTCCGCCTCATATAACCGGATATTTTCGATCGTCTGCGCAGCCTGGCCTGAAAAACCCGAATACAGGGCGATCTCTTCATCCTCAAATACCCTGAGTTTGTTAACCGAGGCAACGATCAATGCCCCGATCGCTTTTTCTGAGATCACGAGAGGGATGTATGCAACGGACCGCAGTCCACGCCCTTCGACCACAACCTTCTCGGCAGGCGTGAGTTCCTCCTGTGTCGAATCGGGAAGGATGACCGGCGCACCGCTCGCAATGGCGGATTGAATGTGCGGGTGGTCTGCCAAATTTGCCTTTCGAAATTCATCCGGCATGTCGGGGGGCAGAGGCGGCGTTGTCGCTTCCAGGTACAGTTCCTCACCACCCTTCAGGGTATATATGGCGCCACTATCCAGCTTCAACAATTCCGTGGCAGTGACAACGATCTTTTGGAGGATCGTGTTCATTTCAAGCGGTCCCGAGACCGCCATGCTTATCTCAAGCAGTGAGCGAAGCCGTTTTTCGCTCTCGCGTAACAATTGTTCAGCATGCCTGCGCTCGGTAACATCTTCAAAGATGGTGAATACCTGATAGGGTTTGTGTTCTCCCCCCATGAATCTCGGCAGGGCGTTGATATTCAACCAGACCGTGGAATTGAAGTTCGGGTTGAACACACCCAGGACCCTGTTGTAAACGGGATTGCCGGTATTCAAAACGATCGATATCGGGTATTCCTGGACCGGAAGCACCGAACCATCTTCACGGAACATGGGGTAATCCGGACTCACCGCTGTGCGCCCCTGCATCCGCTCCATGGTCAGCCCCATGATCTTCTGGGCAGCAGGGTTGGCATGGACCACAGCGCCTTTGTTGTTTTGAATCACAACACCCTGGGTCATTTCCCGGAAAAGAAGGTGATAAAGCTCATCACTCTCACGGCGCGCTTCTTCTGCCCATTTCCTCTCGGTAATATCCCTCCAGATGCAATAATAGACAGGCTTTCCAAGGACATCCACCAGCATCGCAGTGACATGCACATTGCGGAGCTCACCTTGCTTCGTCCGCTGGAGGGTTTCAAAATCAGACCTGCCTTCCCTGACGACCGCCCGAATGTGAGATTGGGTTTCCTCGGCTGTTTCCTTTGCCTCCACATCGTAGATATGCAAATTGGCGAACTCTTCCCGCGTATAACCCAGCTGAGTGTGAGCCGCTGTATTGAATTCCAGAAAGCTGGCAGTTTCAGGGTCGATCACCAAAACGCCATCCGGAGCCTCCTCGAACAGGATCCTCCGCCGAACCGTCTCCGCTTCCAACTCGCGCTCCA
>CAZYLM010000058.1:0-6736 GCA_964648645.1 uncultured Anaerolinea sp. | reverse complement strand
TCCGAAATGATGCGATAACGCTCTTCGCTTTTTAGCAGGTTTTCCGCCATCTGTTTGCGTTCGGTAATGTCCTGGAGTAACCCGGAGATCAGGACCGGTTTGCCGCTCTCGTCGTACTCGACATGCCCATAGTTGGTCACCCAAAGGAGTTCGCCCTTGCTGTTTATTATGCGGTACTCAAGGTTGGTGAAATTCCCTGTAGCAAGTAAATTTTGAAAGGCACCGTTCACCTTTTCCCTGTCATCCGGGTGGCAATGCTCCATAATCGACGAGAATCCGCCCTGCAAGAAATCAACGCCGAAAAGCTGCGACGCTTCGCTCGACCAGTTGAACTGATTCGCCGGGAAGTGATAGCTCCAGGCTCCCATCCGGGCCCTGGTCAAGACCTGACTCAACTGCGCCTGGCTCTCCAGCAACGCTTTTTCCGCTTGTTTGCGCGCGGTAATGTCCACCCCGCTGGAAAGGCTGCAAACCACCCCCCTGATTTCAATGATCTCGAAAGACGTCAACAGGGTACGAACCTCCCCTGATTTTGCGCAAAACTCAAGTTCGATATTACGTACCTGCCCCTTCGAACGCAACTCTTCGATGATCCATTTTTGTCTGGCAGAGTCCTGCCATAAATTCAATTCGCTCGTCGAGCGGCCGATAAGCTCGTGCCGGGCGAAACCGGTTTGCTGGCAAAAGGATTCGTTGACATCCAGGATCTTGCCGTCCTGAACGGTGACGATGATCTGGACTGCCGGGTTGGAATGAAACATGCGCGAAAAACGCTCTTCCTCGTCCCGAATGGCTGTTTCGGCAATTTTCCGGTCGGTGATATCACGATGAGTACCAATGACCCGTACTGGCCTCTTATCCTCCGTCCACTCCATCACCTTGCCGCTGTCCAGGATCCATTTATAGCTGCCGTCCTTGCAGCGCACACGGTGTTCGGAGGTATAGATTGGCGTCTCGCCATTCAGATGCTGGTTGACATCCTCCATGACTGAAAAGAGATCATCCGGGTGAACTCTTGATGACCACTCGTCAAGTGAGTCGCCGATCTCCGAGTCCTCATACCCCAACATGGATTTCCAGCGATGCGAATAGAACACTTTATTCGTCTGTACATTCCAATCCCACACACCCTCGGCCGCACCGTCCAGGGCAAATTGCCAGCGCTCTTCAGCGCGGATCTTCTCCGTGATATCGTTCATGATCGTTAGGAGCAGCTTCTGCCCTTGAACATCCACATATTCGGCTGTAAATATTCCATGCAGGATCTCGCCCGAGCGATGGCGAACGCGGACATGTTCATTTCGTAAGAATCCCTGCTCCGCCATACGCTTGAGAAGTTCCCCTCGCTGGGCAGGGTCGGCAAACAGATTCAATTCCGATGCCGTCCGGCCGACCACCTCATCATATGAAAACCCCAGGCTGTCCAGGAACGCCGCATTGACGTCCACATACTTCCCAGTATTTAGTTCTGTAAATGCCATCTGAAAGGGACTGGCGCGGAATACACTTGCAAATCGGTCTCCCCCCTTTCCATCTTCTATTGACAACTCGAGTTCTTTCACCCTTTTTTGCGCCTGCTGCAACTCGGCTTGGAGCTCGGGTTTGGTCTTATTTTTTGCCATAAGACACCTCTAGCGTATTTGAATGTAGAATATGCAAGTCCATCAAATTATAAACCTTGGGTTTTTCAGATATCCTTACAAAAACGCACGAATAAAAAGGACACATTTCATCCATTTAATGGCGTAAAGCAGGGCCCCCCCAACCTTATGAGATCAGGATACGCTCCGTTTTTTTAATTATCCAATACACAAACCGGCATGACCATGGGTGGATTCCCTACCTCCCCTTAATATGGGTTCCCCTTCATCCTTTTCTATTGATTCCACACCCTGGAAATAACAGGAACTCAGGCTTTTCATTTTATATCTTTCGGGGAAGCGATCCGAAAAACCGACCCCTTCAATTATTATAGAACTATCAGAATCTATCCGGATCACCGGAAACTCCGCATCTCTATTTTATAATCACCGGGTATGATCTCCCGCACCAACGAAACATGGCTTGCCGACCTGCGAAGTTCGGGTCTGACCCACGAAGAAGCCCTGGGTGACCTTCGCGCAATCATTCAAAAAGGTTTGCCTTACGCCCTTTCACGCTGGCTGTCTTCGGACGACCCATTATTTCAACCCCTTGTGGAGGAAGTCTCCCAGGAGACCCTCCTGCGCGTGCTGGATCAACTGGACACATTCGAAGGACGCAGCCTCTTCACCACCTGGGTGCATAAGATTGCCATCCGCATCGCGTTGACCGAACTCCGCCGCAAGCGCTGGCGGGACGCTTCGCTGGATGAATTGACCGAGAACGAAGATGCCCCACCCCCTCCCGGCTTGCTCGCCGACCCGCAGGCATCCCCTGAAACCTCCGCCGAGCGGAAGGATATGATCGTGCGGGTCCGGCGCATTTTGGAAGAGGAATTGACCCCCAAACAGCGCGAAGCCTTGGTGCTGCTCGGCTTGCAAGACATCCCCATGGAAGAAGCCGCCCGGAAAATGAAGACCAACCGGAACGCGCTCTACAAGCTTCTGCACGATGCACGCCTGCGGCTCAAGAAACGGCTTGCGCTTGAAGAGCTGACCGCCCAAGATGTCCTGCTCGCCTTCGAGCAGAAATAAGCAGCAAGTAAGATTAACTTTTTATTAATCGTCTCACTTTTAGCATGAACCTCGCACAACTGATCAACCGGATTCGAAATCGAACTTCCACCCAGCCGGAGATGTCCGACGCAGTGGTGATCAAGTTCGTCAATGTCCTCGAGAATATCGAGCATGAAGAACTGTCCTGCAGCGACATCTACTCCATCCTGGATGAATTTGTGGAGAACGAAGTCAGGGGCGGCGATGGCCACAAACTGACCCCGCTCATCAGGGAGCACCTCGACCTGTGCTCCGAATGCTGCGACGAATACGAAGCGCTGCTGGCAGTAGTCGAACACACCAGCGATACGAAATAAAATGACGGGTTCCACACCCGTCATTTTTTATTCGTGAAACAACTTCTCGCCCGCCCTGATCGGAACCTTCAATCTGTTTTCTGCCGGCGTAATCGGGCAGGACCACATCTCGTTATAAGCACAGTATGGGTTGTAGGCGAGGTTGAAGTCGATGAAGAAGCGCCCGCCCGGTAAAGGCTCGGGTTCAAGATAACGCCCGGCAGGGTAGGTATCCTTTCCGGCCAGCGAATCGACAAAGGGTAGAAAGAACCCATGTTCGCTGCGGTAGATCGTCAACTCAACGCTTTCCCCATCGACCAAAAACGAAAATCTGCCAAACCGCTCGTAATGCTGGACCCCGCCTGTGGAGGTTTGCATATCGAAGCCCTGCTTGAGCGGGAATTCCTCCACTTTCGTTTCAAAGCAGAGCGAGTCGTCCGCGGGGAAATAATTCAACCCCTGAAACGTCCCTCGTTGTTCCCGGGTCAACGGGCTCTGCGAATGACTCTTGAAAAACTCGTCCTTTTCCGCACGGAATTCATCCAAATTGGTCATCGTCTCTCCTTTCTGATTTCGCATCATCCAGACATCCGCCGCACAAGGATTCTTACAATGTCTTCGCAACCATAAATCCCTTGCAAATTCCAACCCTTTATGCTATTTTTACAACAGGTTCGCATAATTCAGTAAACGTATAAAAACTATTCCCACGTATCTAACCGTGGTGTTTACATGATTATCCGACGAGCAATGAACGGCAAGGACACCGAATGAATGCCAAACAAAAGACAGTAATGATCATCGAAGACGAAGCCGATGCTGCCGAACTCTTCTCGGAAATGATGCGAATAAACGGCTTTCGCGTCATCAAAATGTTCTCCAGCGCCCCTGCCATCCCCATCATTACCCAGGAAAAACCCGACGTCATCCTTTTGGACGTCATGATGCCGGATATCTCCGGCCTTGAAGTCCTCCGTTATGTACGCCGAGAACCCGATCTCGCCGCCATTCCCGTCATCATCCTGTCTGCGAAGAGCATGCCCAGCGATATCAAAACCGGCATTGAAGCAGGCGCCTCTCTTTATCTTACGAAACCCGTGGGTTTCCAGGACCTCAAAAACGCAGTCGACTCTGTCCTTACCGAAGCATCGAAATAACCCCGCAGGTCAATGAACCAGGTCCGCGCCTTCATCGCCATCGACCTACCCCCTTCTCTCCAAACGTCAATCGAACTTAACACGTCCCGCCTGCGGACACAGTTGGGTGAAGATGTGATTCGCTGGGTCCCTGCCCGGAATATGCACCTGACCCTGAAATTTCTGGGGAACACACCCATCCCGCATCTTGAATTTATCAAACAAATGCTCACCCGGGCGGCGGGGCTGGTCCCCCAGTTCGACCTGACCATCGGCGGACTCGGCTCCTTCCCAAACCCAAAGCGGATCCGCGTGATCTGGGCTGGCATCCACGCCGGGGGCGATCTGACCGACCTCCACCGCGAGATCGACTCAGGGGCCGCAAGCCTCGGCTACGAAAAGGACGATCGCCCCTTCTCACCGCACCTCACCCTGGGGAGGGTCCGCCAGGGCGCCGACGAAAGAGCGCTGCGCGAGATACGCAATAGCATGGCTGCATTTCAACTTGGCAGGATTGGGACTGCCAGAGTAGAATCTGTCCACCTATATCGAAGCGACCTGCACACGGACGGGTCGACCTATACCAAACTATTCTCCGCCCCATTGAGGTGACCCCTGAATGCATTGAACCTCGCACGCGACATCGTCCACGCCCTTGAAGATAAAAAGGGTGAGGATATCCTCCTGCTCGACATCAAAGAAATAGCTTCCTTTACCGATTATTTCGTCATTTGCACCGGCACCAGTGACCGCATGCTCGATGCCCTGGCAAGCACCACAGTGGACGAGATAAAAAAGAAATATAAAAAGAAGGCAAAAAAGCAGGGGCTCTCCCGCGACGGCTGGGTGGTGGTCGATTTTGGCGACGTTGTCGTCCACCTCCTTTCACCGGACCAGCGGGATTACTATCGCATCGAAGATTTATGGGAGGACGGCAAGGTCTTGCTTAGGCTGAAATAACAACAAGCCGCACTGCCCCGAGAAACAACGCTCTCGGGGCAGTTTTATTATTCGAATTCAAAATCTTACTAAACCTCTTAAAGCCTTACTCTCCCTGTGCCTCTGTGGCATTAGAGGTCTACTGAAATATGTATTCGAAGTGTTTGGTGAGAGTATAGGTGATGTAATTCTCCCAAAGCGGCTGGATCAGTTCCCAATCATAATCATGCGAGGAAAAAGTCTGGAGCACCATGCGACCATCCAGGCAGGATGCCAGCACCCCATAATCCGAATTGCGATTCTGGTATAAGCCGCCCACCAAGACCGCATCACCACCGGGAGCGAGATCAAGAAGGTCGCCGGCATCACCGAACCAGACCGGGTACGGATACGAAGGCGCCCGCACTGTGTTCGGTGTGGAGAGCAGCGGGTGGGACGTATCCAGCCAAAAGATCGAATACTTGTAGGGGTCGTAAACGGTGTCGCGCTCCCAATCACGGAAGAAACCCACGCCGCAATCCGAAAGGATCGGAGCGATCTTGCCGTGCGTCACCTGGTTCAGGTACCAAACCTCGATGATCACGGCACCGCCGTTATCGATGTGATCGTACAGCAGTTCGAACAATTCCCCGCTGAAACTGGAACGTACTTCTGCCGCCACGATGATCAGGTCCCACTCGGTGGCGGAATTGGCATACTCACGGAACTTCCCCATGGCGTCCCCGACATTGATGACCCGTCCGCCGGAAAAGTTCATGGCATCCACCGTGTTGGTGACAATGGGCACCAGCGACGGATCGCCGGCGGCATCTTCATAGATGAGGATGTTCGCTCCTTTGATCAATGCGCCGATATCCTGCGGCGTCGGGCTTGCCATGTCCGCAGCCCCCTCCGGTTGAGGTGTATAGGTCGGGTAGGGTGTGAATGTAGCCGCTTCAACCGGTTGGGCGGCTCCACTCCCTGCTGCATTAAGCGTTGCCTGTTGGATCGCCAAACTGGTCTGCTGGACCCCCACCGCCATCTGCGTTTCCATCATCCCTGTGTCGCCGCCGGATGAACTTGGCATGTTACACGCCAAAGCAGCAACCACAAGGGCCCCCGCCGCAAGATTCAATTTCATTTTCAGGTTCACGATATTCCTCCTTTCAGGTAGAAGGACAGTCAACAACCCGCCTTGAATCATTATATAACAAGCGGAAGTGGATTTTTCATTTCCATTTCCGTGCGGCGCAGGCAAACAAAAACGGTCCCTTTGCAGGAGACCGTCTTTGTTGATTATTAGCTGGCGTTAACCGGGCTTACTTCTCGAACACCCAGCGGTCGATGTCGCGTTTCCAGTCCACCAATTCCTCTTTCTTGAACCAGAGAGCCACTTCGCGCTCACCGGTCTCAGGCTTGTCTGAGGCGTGGATAAGGTTGCGGCCCACTTCGAGGGCGAAATCGTGGCGGATGGTCCCCGGCGCGGCTTCGACCGGCTTTGTCGAGCCGACCGTCTGGCGCACTGCTGCAACAGCGTTGGGACCTTCCCATACCATTGCCATCACCGGCGCGGAAGTGATATACGAGATCAGACCGTCATAGAATGGCTTGCCCTTATGCTCGGCATAATGCGTTTCCGCCAGCGACATGCTGACCTGGATGAATTTCGCGCCGACAAGGCGCAGTCCGC
>CAZYLM010000057.1:0-13926 GCA_964648645.1 uncultured Anaerolinea sp. | reverse complement strand
CTACCTCACATAGATCGGATTGCTATAGATCCAGCCGCGTTTCTTCCCAAGATACCTGCGGTAGGCTTCGACACGATACACGCCCGGTTCGGTTGTGATATGGGTACAGGCTTGCTGGTTCTGCCAGGTTTGGAGCACCTGACCATCTTTCAGTAAGCGGATCTCTGCGTTGGATGGGAGTTTGGCTTGCAGGGTCACGCCGTTCCTGGCGGAGATTTCATCGCCCATGATGGCGTTACCTTCTAGACCCTGCGCAGAAAAGCGGAATCCTTTTGTGGGGGCTGGCAGGTCATATCCAACAAAGCAATGTCCGGCGGCGAAAGCCTTATAAATGAGGGATCGGTCATTGCTCACGTCGCCGGTCAAAGGTTCGGGGAGAAGCGCATGGGTGTTCACTCCGCGGAAGTGAAATTCATAAGGGAAGATCACACGGTGGAGGGGTCCCAGGTGCATGTGCAGGGCATGGGCATCCGAGCCGCCGATAGCGACCACTTTTTGTCCGGTCGAGAGCAATTCGTCCCACTTGGCGAGCGTATTGGGGATCGGCTGATGCGCAACGAAGGCGGGGAAGAAGGCATAAAAGGCGCCGTGGAATATCGTCGGGACGATGGTCTTCAATTCGCTGAGGGCATTCCATAATTCAATGCCGTTGTAATTCTGCACAGACCAATCGACCCAGGAGATGTCCGTCTCTTTGAATGCCTTCGCTTCAGGGTCATCCGGATGGGCAAGAAAACAAATCCCTCCCGACTCGCGCACCTGGTCGATGAGATTCTGCGGATTGTCGGCAAAGGACGCCAATTCACGGTTCGCGCCGAAGACCAGCAGGTGATTTTTCTGCGGGTCGCGTGCCTGGTCGTGTACCTCTTCGCCGATGAGCATCAGGATCTTCTTATTCTTTTCCTTGTAGTAGCCTTCGAATCCGTGAACGAGGATGTTGTGGTCGGTGACGATGACGGCATCCACCCCGGCATTGAGTGCGGCAGCCGCAATATCTTTGTGGAGTCCGCTCCCGTCGGAATAGCGGGTATGCATGTGCAGGTTGATGGTGATCTCGTGCATGGGTATAGTATACAGGTAAAGTAAATGGGCTGACAGGCAGGAGCAGGGAGTATGAATACATGCCCGTTGCTTTGCTTAGACATTTCTCAGCACCTCGTTTGACTAATATCCTTCACCGCAGGTATAATTTGCCCGCTAAATTCTAGGAGGCACTTTCGCATGGCAAATATTTTGGATATTGCTCTGATAATTACCTCGGTGGGATTGATCCTCAGCGTCATCCTGCAGAGCAAAGGTGCAGGGCTGGGTGGTCTCACCGGCGCGGACACAGGCGGCGTCTTCACGGCACGTCGTGGCATCGAGCGCGTTCTGTTTTGGGTGACGATCACTCTCAGCGTGGTTTTCTTCGTGCTCGTCCTCACCATTATTTTAATCAGTAAATAATCGAAACCCGACTGGAAGGACCCGCCGGTTTAATTTGCCCGTGTTTGTTGGGCAGGGCGGTCCTTTCTTTTTTTCCTTCCTCCTGCCCGGAGTGAGGGAGAAAATTCCCAACCCTTTCATATGAAACGATTACGCTGGCAGATCCTGGTCGTCGCGGTCACCCTTGTGATCGTGGCGTTGTTGCTGCTCAGCCAACAGCCAGTGACGGTGATCACACTCCCCGAGGCGGCGCCGGGTGGCATTTATACTGAAGCGCTCATCGGCTCGATGGGGCGGCTCAACCCCATCCTGGATTGGAACAATGCAGCAGACCGGGATGTGAATCGCCTGATCTTCAGTGGGCTGGTCAAGTTCGATTCACGCGGGCTTCCGCAGCCCGACCTTGCTGAATCTTGGGGCGTCTCGGCGGATGGCAAGGTCTACAACTTTTCCCTGCGCCCGAACGCGGTCTGGCATGACGGGCAGCCGGTAACAAGCGACGATGTGCTTTTTACGATCGAAGCCATCAAAAGTCCCGCTTCACTTTTTCCGCAGGACGTCAAAGACCTTTGGTCACAGATTCAAGTCAAGCGGCTCGACGACAAGACTTTTCAGTTCACCCTGCCTGAGCCTTTTTCTCCCTTTTTGGATTATGTGACCTTCGGTATCCTGCCGAAGCATTTGCTCGAATCCATCCCGGCCGACCAACTCCCAACAGCTGAATTCAACTTGAAGCCGGTGGGAACCGGTCCTTATAAATTTGAGGAGTTGATCGTCAGCGGAGGTCAGATCACCGGCGTGATCCTCACTGCCAACCCGGATTATTTCCTCGGACCGCCTTTCATCGAGCAGGTGGTTTTTCGTTATTTCCCCAATTCCGCCACAGCATTGGACGCATATCGCCGGGGCGAGGTGCTCGGCATCAGCCAGTTGACCCAGGATGTGCTCGATTCAGCCTTACAGGAACCTGGTCTTTCGGTATATACCAGTCGCCTTCCGCAAATGGGTCTGATATTCCTAAATACGAACAACCCTGCGGTGGGATTCCTGCAAAATACGAATGTACGGCGTGCTTTGATGCTTGGGCTTAACCGGACAGTCATTGTTTCGCACATCCTCAAGGGACAAGCCATTGTCGCTGATAGTCCCATCCTGCCTGGCTCGTGGGCATATTACGACGGTATAGAACGATTTGCCTACGACCCCGAAGCGGCGATTCAACTGTTGAACAAAGAAGGGTTTATCTTTACTGCCGGGAGTACAGTGCGATCGAAGGACGGTCAGCAATTGACCTTCACTCTTGTCCATCCCGATGACCCCATCCACACCCAGATCGCTCAAGCCATCCAGGCGGATTGGACCCTGATCGGTGTCCAAATAAACTTGCAGGCTGTGCCGTACGACTCGCTCGTCAACGATTCTTTGACGACGCGCAATTACGAAGCGGCTCTTGCTGACATAAACACCTCGCATACTCCCGACCCCGACCCGTATCTTTTCTGGCATCAGTCCGAAGCCACAGGCGGGCAGAACTATTCCCAGTGGGATAACCGCACAGCAAGTGAATACCTCGAAACAGCCCGCACCGCCGCAGACTTTAACGAACGGATGCGATTGTATAAGAACTTCCAGGTGATCTTCGCCAAGGAGCTTCCATCGTTGCCGCTGTATTATCCCGTCTATTCGTATGGCGTGGATGCACAAGTGCAGGGGGTACAGGTGGCGCCGATGTACGACGTCAGTGACCGGCTGGCTTTGATCAATGAGTGGTACCTAGTCACGCGCCGTTCGCTGGAAGAGGAAACGCAGGTTGCGCCGTAAAACATTACCCAACGAGCTGGTCAGTTGCAAGACGCACGACTAATGAAATTGAAATTAAGGAATCCATATCATGACAGATATACAGAAAGCCATTGAATACGTCCGCTCGAACCGCGAGCGGTTCTTGACCGAATTACAGGAGTTGGTTGCCATCCCTTCGGTCTCTACATTGAGCGAAAACAAGGAAGACGTGCAGCGTGCCGCCGAATGGGTGGCCGCCCAATTGCGTTTCATCGGTATGGAGAATGTTAAGATCATGCCGACCGCATTACATCCCGTGGTTTATGGCGAATGGATGAAGGCTGGCAAATCCGCGCCGACTGTGATGATCTATGGTCATTACGATGTCCAGCCAGTCGACCCGATCGAGCTTTGGACCTCCGACCCTTTCAAATCTGAGGTGAGAGGCGATTATCTCTTCGGACGCGGCGCATCGGATATGAAGGGTCAGGTTGTGGCTTCCATCAAAGCTGTGGAAGCGATCATGAAGGCGGATGGCAAACTCCCAGTCAACATCAAATGGATGGTGGAAGGGGAAGAGGAGATCGGGTCAGAGCACCTTGGTGATTTCATCAAGGCAAACAAGGAATTGCTTGCCGCCGATTATTGTTTAAATCCTGATGCCGGGTTGATCGCCCCGGACAAGCCGACCATCACTACGGGGTTGCGGGGACTGGCTTACTTTGAATTACGCGTTTACGGTCCCGATAAGGATTTGCATTCGGGGCTTTTCGGCGGCATGGTCCACAATCCTGCGCAGGCGTTGGCGGAACTTGTTGCCGGCATGCACGACAAGAATGGGAAGATCACCCTGCCGGGTTTCTACGACAAGGTTCGCAAGCTGAGCAAGAAGGAACGCGAGGACTTTAAACGCCTGCCGACCACCAATAAAGATTTGATCAAGATGACAGGCGTACCCTCTTTGTGGGGCGAACCGAATTTCATTCCTGCCGAGCGAGTCGGCGCGCGCCCGACCCTTGAGGTCAATGGTTTGCTCTCCGGGTTTACCGGGCAGGGGTCGAAGACCGTCCTGCCTGCCTGGGCGATGGCGAAGATTTCCTGCCGCCTTGTGCCGGACCAGACTCCCGAAGATACTGAAAAACAGATGCGCGCCTACCTTAAAAAGAACGCTCCAAAGACGATCAAATGGGAGTTGATCAATCTGCACAATGCAGGCGCAGCCCTTGTTGAGACGGACTCGGCTGGTGTGCAGGCATTGGCGAAGGCATTGGAAACTGTATGGGGTAAACGCCCCTACTTCAAACGCGAGGGCGGTTCCATCGGCGCAGTGGTCCTTCTCCAGAAATATATCGGCGCTGATTCCCTGCTTTCCGGTTTCGGCCTGCCGGATGATAACGTCCATTCGCCGAACGAACGGCTTCACCTTCCGACCTGGCATAAAGGCATAGAAGCGTTCGCCCATTTCTTTTATAATTTTGAGAATTCGTAGAAGAAGTCTTTCGACGTGTTCTAGACGGCGGTTTATTATTATGGAAGATCGAATCATCTCTTACGGTGGGCAGGCTGTCATTGAAGGCGTTATGATGCGTGGGCAAAAGGCGTACGCTGTCGCCATGCGCGCGCCGGACGGCAAGATCGTCACTCATACCGAGCCGCTGGCAACGCTTTATCGTTCAGGCATAACGAAGATTCCTTTTTTGCGTGGAATCATATTGCTGTGGGATGCGCTTGGCTTGGGGATGCGCGCCCTGACCCTTTCCGCGAATACGCAAACGGGGGAGGATGAAAAACTGGAAGGGCCGGCTCTTTACCTGACTTTGGGTTTGTCGCTCACCTTTGGTATCGGACTATTCTTTTTGCTTCCCGCCGGCATTGGCGGCTGGGCAGAGCACTGGCTCGATCAAACCGCATCCGCTGTGTGGATAGGAAATTTCATCGAAGGTGTTTTACGCCTGCTGATCCTGATCGGTTACATCTGGGCGATCGGTTTCATGCCGGATATTAAACGTGTTTTTCAGTATCACGGGGCGGAACACAAGACCATCAACGCCTTCGAAGCCGGGGCGGACCTGACCCCGGAAAATGTCGATAAATTCCCCATCGAACATCCGCGTTGCGGTACAGCATTCTTGCTGACGCTTGTTTTGCTATCCATCCTTGTCTTTACCGGGTTAGGCCCCATGCCCATCGTTTGGCGGCTTATCACACGGATTCTTTTCATTCCCATCCTTGCTGGCATAGCGGTCGAATATATCCGCTGGACGGCCAATCACCTCGGCAACCCCATTGTCCGCTTTCTGATCAAACCGAACCTTGCATTGCAATCATTGACCACACGCCCGCCCGACCACGCCATGCTGGAGGTTGCCATACAATCCTTCCAATCCATGCGTAGGGCGGAGGCAGAGATTGTTGCATAATTACCAACGTTGAGTTCATCCCTTTTGAAGAGACAGGCAGCCCCTGTCTTTTTTTATTTCCGATTTCCTGAATCTTAATCCGATATTGTAATGAAGTATTTTCATTTACCGCAATCTTCTTGCAACATCGCGGCAACCCACCTGTAACGCTACCTGGAAACTCAACCCCATAGAATGGAACTGAGTTGTATCAGATCCTTTATTCGAGTGCGCCGCAACGCGGCAGTCTGGAGGAACGCGCATACGAAGAAATAATTTTGTCCGAAGCTTGATGTATTTCTTTTGAAGTCATATTGCAAGAAAAGGAGAATCCCATGAAGGAGAAACGCTTCATCCGGGCATTGATGTTGGTAGCCGTTGTCATCAGCATCTTTGGTTCCGGGTCGCAAGTAAGCGCACAGGGGAATAACACCAACTACCTTGGCGCGCAGATCATCATCCGCTCCACCACATTTTGGGATGCGGTCTTTAATGGAACGGTCAACGCGAGCCGCTATGAGCGTTGGTCGCTCCAGATGGTGGAAGCCGAAAACTTCACCATTTCACTCATCACCACATCCGGTAACCTGACCCCTGACATCTATCTGCTCGATGCCAACGAAAATCAGCTTGCGGTTGGGCATGGCACGCTTTCCAGTGCCCTGCTTACCACGAGCCAGCCCGCCGGTGATTACTTCATCCAGGTCCAGCCGCAGACCGGCGAAGGCACCTATTTGATGGAAATTACCCGTGTTGAACAGGTTGTTGAGCCGACGGCTTCGGTCATGTTGAACCCCGCCTCTGTCTTGGTGGGAGGGACATCGGCCGGTACGGTCATGCTGACCAATATTCCGCAGGGTGGGTATGCCAGTGCTGAATTCACTTGTTCATTTGACCCCGCCCTGATTCAGATCAGCAATATCGCCGATGCAGGTCTTTTCGGTTCTGATCCTGCTGTTGCCACTAACGGACCTGCGAATGGGTCTTTTGTGTTTGCTGTGGCAGGTAGTAACGGGCAGCGTGCCACATCTGATGGGGCTGTCTTTACGTTTACTGTTACCGCCTTGGCGGTTGGCGAAGCGGAGATTAACTGTGTTGCGCGTGTTTCTGCTGGAGGTTCGTTGACCACGATCGCTTCCACACCTGCAACACTTTTGATCACAGCCGCTGATGGAACTGTAGCCGGGACCGTCCATGCGAATAAGCCTGTCACCGTTACGCTCTACAACGGGAATACCACTGTAACCTCCGGGCTTGTGGATGCAAACGGAAATTTTACCCTTACCGCCCCGGCTGGGAACTTTACAGCTGTGGCATCAGCGCCGGGTTTCTTAAGAGCCCAGGGAAACGCTGTGCTTACTAGCGGTGTGACAACCACCATGCCGACCATCACCCTGCTTGCGGGCGATATTGACGGGAACGATGTCATTGATCAGTTCGATGCTCTGACGATCGGCATGAACTATAACCTTGCCGCGCCTGCAGCCGCAGACCTGAATAACGACGGCACGATCAACGTGCTCGACCTCGAGTTGCTCGCTGCGAACTATCGCGATACAGGTCCGACTGCCTGGCAGTAACTATCGATGCAATCCTGAGGTGTGCCGATATTTCATCGGCACACCTCAAACGGAGACTTCAATGAAAAAATTTGCATTCATCTTTATCCTGCTACTCAGCCTGGGTCTCGTCCTGCCTGTAAAGGCGCAATCTACCGAATCGATCTGGATTACTGCTTCGGCTACAAGCTTCAAGACGGGTGAGACGGTCATTGTTTCGGTGAACGGTATTTCCGCAACGCCCATTCAGGGGATGACCTTCCAGATACGTTTCGACCCCGCCTGCCTCAAGGCGGTCAATGCCGCAAGCCCTATTGTGGGCATGAATGGTTTATCGCTTCCGCAGTTGACCGGGCTTGTCGATGCTTCCTTTGCCAGTACCACGCCGGTAACTGCCAACGGTGTAATTGCGGAAGTCCGCTTTACGACTCTTGGCGAATGCCAGACGAACATAACGCTCGAGAGCGCTGCTCTCGTCATAAAGAATGAATCCGGTTTTGCTGCGCCGCTGCCCGGGGTTTCGCTTGGGGAGAAATCGATCCCTTTTGCAATCAGTGCGGAAAAAGGCACGGGAGATGAACCTCCACTTTTGGGCACTCCGCTTCCTCTTGGCGTCGAGCCGGAGGGATCCTCCCCGATTTCACTGCCCACTGGAACCCTGGTCATTCTCATTGTGATCGGCGTGTTCCTAATCTTTGGAATTTTTGTATTGATTCGAATCTTGAAGCGGGATAATTCCGCGTGAGGATCCGGGTCTCTGGCGCGTTCCGCCAATATAGGATACAGCCATGAAGAAAAGAACTTCATCCAGGGTTTTACTGATCCTTGCCATCTTTCTTGCTGCCATACCAGCGAAGGTGCTTGCCGATTCATCTCCACCTGTGGACATGTTCCAGCTTCCCTGGGAACAGGGGAAAGCCTGGGTTTCCTACGACGGGCTCGATAATGGTTGGAAACGCCCGACAGGCAGCCCGCATAATTACCGCAACGGCGGCGCGATTGACTTTGCCCCCCGCGTCAATATGACCATTGGCGAAGATACATCCAACGACTGGGTGACAGCCGCAGCGGCGGGTACCGTAACCCAGGCAGGGAACTGTGTTGTCAAGATCGACCACGGAAACGGCTGGATCACCGAATATTGGCATCTGGATAAGATCCAGGTAACAGCCGGGCAGAAGGTCAGCCGCAATCAGAAACTTGCCATCATCCATAATAACAAGAACCAGCAGGTATGTTTAGGGAATGAGTATCCGGGTCCTCATTTGCATTTTGTATTCCGCCCCAGGGTTCTAGACACCCGTTTTGCCGGGTGGACGGTCAATTACAACGCGTTCACGAATAAGACCACCTATACCAAGAATGGTGTGACGGTTCCCATATTGACGCCGCTCCTGAATGTTCCCGACATGCAACTTGTTACTCGCGGTATCTTGGACTGGGACACCTCATATGAAGGCAGCGTCGATGCTTATCGTTGTGAGCGATGGTCGTTGGTCCTGGTGGAAGACGCCAAATTCGAAGTCAATGTTACGCCAACGACCCCGGATTTGACGCCCGTCATCATCCTGCGTGATTCGGGCGGGAATGAGATCATGCGTGCCCACGGCACTCTTGAAGCGACACAGCTCGCCGGTTTTTATTATGTTGATATTTGCTCGGATTCGGGCACGGGTTATTATTCGATGATCGCTTCCAAGAGCGAATCAAACGGAGCGACAGTCACGCCATCTCCCACAGAATCGCCCACGGTTCCCCCTTCAGAGACTCCAACTCCAACCGGGACGCCAACCTTTACTCCTTCTCCAACCGAGACAGGGACTTCCACCCCCACCGAAACCCTCGTAGCATCGGAGACTCCCACACTTACACCCGGCATTACTGATACCCCATCGGAAACGCCTACCCCGACATTGACGCCGACCCCAACAGTTGATTTTACAGGAACCGCGATTGCCGGAACCCAGACTTCTATAGCTGGCACATCTATTGCCGGGACTCAAACTGCCATTGGTGGTACCTCTATTGCCGAGACTCAGACGTCCATTGCATTGACTGCATCAGTTGAGGCGGGGACCCAAACCGCCATAGCCGGAACGCAGACCGCAATTGCAGGTACTGCCATTTCTGGAACTCAAACCGCCATTGCCGGTACTTCTATTGCCGAGACTCAAACGTCCATTGCTTTGACCTCGACTTCGGATGCAGGCACGCAAACTGCCATCGCCGGGACCCAAACTGCTATTGCAGGTACTTCGATTGCTGGTACCCAAACTGCGATCTCTGGCACATCCATTGCCGGGACGCAAACTGCTATTGTAGGTACGTCAATCGCCGGTACCCAAACGGCAATAGCTGGTACATCCATTGCTGGAACGCAAACTTCGATTTCCGGAACATCCATTGCCGGAACCCAGACCGCGATCGCTCTCACATCAACCGCGGATGCAGGCACACAAACAGCAATTGCAGGTACGCAAACTGCAATAGCTGGAACACTGACAGCAGGTGCGCCCACGTCCACACCGACCGCCATTCCCACGCCAACCGGTCCGTATGTGCTTGTTGATGTTGTCCAACCGAACCTGGATATCGATCAAACCAGCCTCGTGAACGTCAGTTTGAATAACGTGCCTCCCGAAGGATATTCCAGTGTTGAATTCCACTGCGTTTTTGATCCTGACGTGGTTGAAGTCAGCGCCATCCAGGCTGCGGAACTCTTCGGTTCAGACCCCGCCTCGGCTTTGAATGGACCCCAGAATGGCAGCTTCATCCTTGCCATTGCTGGAAGTCACGGCAGGAAGGCGACTTCAAGTGGAACCGCCTTTACCTTCTCGGTTCGCGGGGTGGCGTCTGGCACAACTGTTGTCCAATGTACCGCGCGCGTTTCGACGGGGCAGGGCGGGCTTGTGGAAATCGACTACATACCTGATACGGTTATAGTTTTTGATTCATCGAGCGTCACACCGACCCCAACTCCCATTCTACCTGCCTATGTCACCGGGCAGGTTATAGCCAGCAAACCAATCACCATTCAGCTCTTCGATGCGGGTAATACTCTCGTCGTCTCGCAGGTAGCCAACCCTGATGGTTCGTTCAATATCCCCATCAATGCAGGGACGTATACCATTATCGCGTCAGCTCAAGGATTCTTGAATGCGCAGGGCTTCGTCTCCCTGACAGGTGGAATCACGACCACACTGCAAATCGTCAGTCTGCCTGCCGGTGATATTGACGGCAATAGCGTTATCGACCAGTTCGATGCGCTCACCATCGGCATCAATTACAACTCAGCCACTCCGGCCGCCGCAGACCTGAATAACGATGGGACGATCAACGTTCTTGACCTCGAGTTGCTGGCTGCGAACTATCGCAAGTCAGGCGCGCTTGCCTGGCAGTAATTAATGGTGTCCGGAGATTTTGCATTCCGGCTCACTCCAAAATAAAAACTCACCCCGTTCCATAGGATACCGGGTGAGTTTTTATTTAACAACTGAGCGTTTTACTTCGCGCCTTCTTTGTGCTGCCTTACCAACTCGCGCCGCAGGATCTTGCCGACGGTGGTCTTGGGCAGTTCGGTGCGGAACTCGACATGCCGCGGAACCTTATAAGGTGCGAGGCGTTCTTTGCAGAACTCCTTCAGTTCATCTTCTGTAAGGGTTTCGCCGGGTTTGACCACCACCCAAGCTTTGACGGTCTCGCCGCTTTTTGGATCGGGGATGCCGCCCACGCCAACTTCAAGCACCTTGGGGTGATCCATAATGGCTTCTTCTACTTCGCGGGGCCACACTTGGAAACCGCCCGGCTTTATAAGCTCCTTCTTGCGATCCACAATGTAGAAATAACCGTCCTCGTCCATGCGGGCAATGTCACCGGTGAAGAGCCAGGTCTTGCCATCCTTCAGTTGTCGCAGGGAATTGGCGGTCTCAGTCGGCATGTTGTGATAGCCCTTCATCACCTGCGGACCGGTTAATACGATCTCGCCGATCTCACCCAACTGCATTTCGGTTTCGCCATCGTCGAGGCTGATGAGCTTCATGTCCACATCCGGCAGCGGCATACCAATGGAACCGGTCTTATTAACGCCGTTCAACGGGTTGCAACTCACAGCGGTTGGCGCTTCCGACATGCCGAAACCTTCAAAGACTTTTCCACCCGTCAATCGCTCGAACTCTTCCTTGGTCTCTCGCATCAACGCGGCAGAGCCGGAGATACAAGCCTTGATCGAAGACAGATCATACTTTCCGGCTTTCACATCTGGGTGGTTGTTGATACCGTTGTAGAGGAGCGGTACGCCGGGGAAGATGGTTGCTTTGTGCTTGCTTATATTTTCGAGCACATCCTTCAAGTCACGAGCGTTGGGGATCATCACCATGCTTGCGCCACAAGCCATGGCAAAATTCATGCCAGCTACCATGCCATACACATGGAAAAGGGGGATGCCCATCAAAACGACTTCCTTGCCTTCATCCAATCCGGTCATCCATGTTTTGATCTGGAGTGTGTTCGCCACGATATTGCGGTGCATCGCAACGGCGCCTTTGGGCACGCCGGTTGTCCCGCCTGAATATTGGAACAGAGCCGTATCGTCGGGTGTGATTTCGATGGGAGGTTTCGGTGAATTCGCATGTGTCTTGAGGAGATCCTGCATCAAGACGTCGCCTGCGTCGAGTGAATCAACGCGATCGCCTTCCTTCTTCTCTCTTGCGAGCGTAAATAGCAACCGCAGGGCCGGGGGAAGCCCTTCTTTGATATTCGTGACGATGATCTTCTTCAAACCGGACTTTGCGCGGACTTCCTTTACTTTGCCGTAGAAGCGACTCATGCAGAACATGACCTCGATCCCAGCATCGTTCACCGGTGTGAGAATTTCCTCTACGGGATAGGTCGGATTCACTGCCACCACAACACCCCCGGCTTTCAGGATCCCGAAATAGGCAGGGACGAATTGCGGTATGTTCGGCATGAACATCCCCACCCGATCACCCTTCTTGACGCCCATTTCCACTAATGCGGCGGCAATGCTATCCGCCATCTTATTCACATCCCGATACGAAACGACCGCACCTTTGAATATCGTACAGGCACGGTCGGGGTATTTGCGCGCAGCTTCTTCCAGGAAATGAAAAAGCGGCACTTTCGGATACTCGATTGTATGTGGAACCCCCTTATCATAATGCGCCAGCCAGGGCTTATTACTCATGGTACTTCCTCCTCCGGTTTGGATTATTGAAGTCTGATATGGCAAGTATATACGTGAAAATATCAAAAGTCAATTACAACACCCGTTTTTCAAGCGAGTTACGAATGAATTCATTGATCTCTTCTGGTGTAGTGATCGAAGGATTGAACCATTTGATGTGTGGATCAGACTCTTTGAACCAATTCCCCTGTCTGCGGACAAAGACTCGTGTCGCCCGCCTCATTTCAACTTTTGTCTGTTCCAGCGTCATTGAACCTTTTACCAAACTGACGCATTCCCTATACCCGATGGCAGACATGCTTGGCAGGGAAGGGGAGTATCCGTGTGCAAGCAAGCTTTGAACTTCATCCAAAAGCCCGTCTGCAAACATTTTCTCGATCCGTTCATCTACGCGTTGATATAGTTCTTCACGGGGTCGAATCAACCCAATGGTGATGATCTCATAAGGTGACTCGCCTGAACCGCGTTGCTCGGAAAATCTTCTACCGGTTGTCAGGATGACCTCCAATGCTCGTATCGTGCGGCGCACATTGCGCATATCGATGGCTTTAGCTGCGGCAGGGTCAAGATATTCAAGTTTTTCGTATAGCCATTCTTTCCCTCTTTCCTCTTTCATTATCTCAAGAGCTGCTCTCAATCTTTCATCCGGCTTCACCTCTGGCGGACTCCATCCTTGAGTGACCGCACGGACGTATTGGCCTGTGCCGCCAACCAGAAGTGGAAGTTTCCCTCTTTTGTGAATATCGGAAATGATCTCCCGAGCCAATTGTTGGAAGACGGCGAGGCTCAATGTTTCGTCGGGGTTTACGATATCGATCAGATGATGAGGAATGCGCGTCATCTCCTCTTTTGAAGGCTTGGCAGTACCGATGTCCATGCCGCGGTAGAACAGGCGCGAATCGACAGAGACGATCTCGCCGTTCATTTTTTCAGCGAGTCGAATGGCAAGCTCTGTCTTGCCGACAGCGGTGGGTCCAACAATTAGAATGACAGGAGGTTTTGTCACAATGTTTAGATTGGTGATCTGCAGTCCAACGTTGGGAGGCGTTGGACTCCGTTGATTGAATTGCCTGCTTGGGTAATGCTTGGGGCAGGCTGGCAGGCTGCGGTGAAGAAAGAAGCGGGGCAGTCCTTTCGGGGGCTAAAGCCCGAAGAGACCGATCCGTTTCAGGTTGGGAAGAGCCGCTGAGTACGGCATGTTAAATGAATAATCGATTTATGCCGATAACCTGTTTCTGGTAAACTTTTCTTGCGGTCCCAATTTTAACACCTAGGAAGAGACCATGCTCAACTGGCAGGAACTTACCATCGATATGTTCGTGGATCAATTACGCAATTCTTATCGCCGTACATATGGGGATTTAAAAGGTGATTACGGCAATATCGCCTGCTGGGTGGGGAGGCTGGCACTCGAGAATATATCGAACTCCGATGCGCTTTATCACGACATTGACCATACCATCATGGTTTCGCTTGCAGGGCTTGCGATCATCGAGGGGAAGCATTTACGCGAAGGCGGTGTCAGCCCGCGCGATTGGATGCGGTATATGATCGCTGT
>CAZYLM010000056.1:0-14382 GCA_964648645.1 uncultured Anaerolinea sp. | reverse complement strand
TCATACGTTCCCAGCCATTCGCTCCCCCACTGTGAGACGAGCGGTTCCCTCGCTAGTAGAAATGGCAGCCACTCCGCTTCATCCTGCGCCAATAAGGCGAGATAGGCTCCATCCTCCTCTTGAAATATCTCTGCCCGCTTTGCCTGCAAATCCAGCGCGGACTCGGTGAGGAATGGCGAAAAACGTGCTAGAGACTGATATCCATTCCACCAAAGAATACACAGGGTAAGCGCGACCCAAACATATTGGGGAATATTGATATATTTCCCCGCCCAGTCGCTTAGTTGATCTGATAGGAACCAAAGCCCATAACCGGCAGCGAAGCACCCGAGCCAGGATACAAAACGGGCGTTCTCCGGAAAAAAAAGTGTGATCAAAAATAAGAAGAATACAAATCGAAATTGACGGTGCCAAAGCAGATAGAACAGGCCTACAAGCGCAAAAATTGCAAAGAGCGGGTTCGAGAGAACGGGCGAAAGGTTGAAATACAAAAGCCGAAACAGATCAACCAAATGGACTGAACCGGAGATGAATTGACTCCCGCCGTGAGAATTCAAAGCGCCCAAAAAGACGTCCCACCCATGGATCAAAACGACAGGGACGACCCACAAGCAGGCGACAAGTGCAGCGACCAAGCCGGCGATAAAAGCATCTCGTATGGAGCGCAGCCACTTGCGGGTGAAACATGAGGCGGTTATGAACCAGAAGATGCAGAACAAGCCATAAGCGAGGTGGCTCAGGAAGGCAAGCCCCCAAAACATACCGGCGAGGATCAGGCTTTTCAAAGAACGTTGACCGATTCCAGCCGGATAAAAACACATGAACAGGATGGTAAATACAAAAGCAGGCGCACGGACCATCCCTGCCGACCATGCGTGGGCAGTGTGCAGATCCAGCGACATTGCGGCAAGGATGGCTATCGCCATCGCCGCGAAAGGATTACCCAATAATTTTTTCGAAAGGAAAAAGGTCAGGACGATGCCAAGCAGGCTTATGAAGGGCGGAATCCAGCGTAGAAAGATATAGTAACTGCCCGTGACTTTAATAGGAACAGCAAGGAGGTACAACCCCAAAGGCGGATAAGCAAAAGGTATCCCACCGGGACCGTAAAAAGGAGAAGAGGCAGGCAGTGCAAAATTTGCATCCGCAATTTGGACAGCCATTTGGGTGAACAAACCCGCATAACCCATCGGAAAATCATGGACGACCGCATTGCGAAAGATCAAAGGCAGCGACGCCGCAAGGGCGATCAGTAAGGCGACCGCATCCGCCGACTTGAGAATAGCTTTCAGCCGGGCTTTCATTGGAATTCGTAGATCCTCATCTTGCCCCTCTGCCCGATGAAACGCAACCCGAAGGCTTCGAGATCGACCTCATCGTTATAGATGGGAGGGAAGATCTCGCCGCGGAAGTAGCTGTTGGGACCCAGCACAAGATAGCGAATGCCCTGTTCCTTGCAGGCGGCTGAGAATAGTTCCCACGAAGCGTTCGGTAAGAGCGGATATTCCTCGGCCATGCCCCAGAACCAGTCGAGGGACCATTTATCGATACTGCGCGCGCGATAAGGCATGGTGGTTGGCGTGTAATAATCGTAACGGTCTGCAAAGACCTGCCCGGGAGAGGTCATGCCGTTCGAGATCAAGGTCTGTTCGATGACGGAGAGCACTTTCCGTTCGGCGACGGCAGCGCGGGTGATGCCAATATCATACAAAGCCCAGCCGGATAAGGTTTGAAACCCAAGCGCCACGAAAAGACCGGTCACGATCCATTCAAGATATGGAATGGAGGGAAGGTATTTCCCGGCGGTCTCGATCAATACCGCCAGCAACACAGCCACTGAAGGTAGAAAGACCGTCATCAAGACCACAGGCGAACGGGCGCTGTCACTCAGGGAGATGGGAATGGCATAAAGGAAGATGAAGATGAAATAAAATAATGAAACGCGCGAAAACCGTCCGCGCGGCGAGAGGATGAAAGCCAGTGCCGCCGCCCAGGTATGTTGAATGAAATAAAAGAAGAGCGGCTTATACGCTCCCCAGGCGCGGAGCGGGTCTGAGACGATGGTTTGCAACAGCGAGAATTTTTCGATCTCAGAAGGACCAGGCGGATTTGTCCAATCCACCCCGTAGAAGAATTTATACAAATTGAATGCCTGGGCGGTCTCGAAGGGTCCGTGCCCGGAGATGAGATTGACGATAGCCTGCATTCCCGCCACAAGGGCTATCGAAACGATCAACAAGGCTGACGACCGAAGCGGGCGAATTCCTCTAAGAAGAAAATACCCGGCGAGGATGGCGAGGATCGAGACAAGGGCATGCGTCCGCCAGAGAAAAGAAAGCCCCAAAGAGATTCCTGCAATGACGAGACGTGAAGCAGCAACTCCATCCCGGGATGAATCTCGTTGTTCGGAATCAAACCAATCTCTGCAAAGCAAAAAAATAGCAAAGGCGGTAAAGCCCGCCGCGCCGATGTCGGGGCTGAGGGTGATGGCGTTCTGATAAACAAAAGGAGCGGCAACCACCGAGTAGAAGGCGACGACCGTGACGGGAACAGAATCAGAGTAGGAAAGAAGCGTCGAAACAGAGGCAATCAAAAGTCCGGCAAGAAGCGCGTTTAAAGCGTAAGACAAAGGCAGGACGTATGTGAAAGGCATCTGCCCAATGAGGAGGGGATATCCAAAGGGATAGAATCCGTTATAGAGCGACTCGGGCTGGGAGAGGGTCATATGCCGCCCATAGTAAAGGATGTTCCAGTAGTCGTTGCCGAGGGCATGGAACTGGGTCAGCCAGCCGATGAAGAAGATCAGCCCCGTGCCGAAGACGAAGAAGAGGATGAATAATTTATAACGGGGTCCGAGAAGACGAATCATGAGATGGGTTGGGGCGAGGCGGGTTTTCGCATCATCCAATAAATGACAGCTGCCAGCGGCACCAATGCCACCGCGGCACTGACGTATGCCATCATGTTGTAGCCAAGTGAGGCAAAGATAAAACCGCTTTCCAAGCTTCCAAGCGCAGAAGCAAGACCGACCAGCAGATCATTGAAGCCCTGGGTTCGGGCGCGCTCAGCAGGTGAAAGCTGATCGGCAAGCAACGCCGAACCGCCAACAAAACAGAAATTCCAGCCCAAGCCAAGCAGGAATAATGCCACACCAAGCGGAAGCACATCCGGCGAAATAGTGGCGGCAATACAGGCAACGACCAATGTGGAGGAACCGATCAGGATGACCGTCCCACGCCCCCATTTGTCTGAAAGCCTGCCCGAGATGACGGAGAAGGCATACATGCCAAAGGTGTGAGACGCGATCACAGCGGAAATATCCGAAAGCCCATGATCATGTTCACGCATGTGCAGGGACGTGATTACCATGACCAGCACCATTACCATTTGTCCGAGCACCATACTGAGTAAAGCGATCAGCGCGGCGGGTTGACGGAAGATCTCGAGCACGCTTCTAACGTGTGTATGCCGGATCAGCGTTTCCGGGAATTTTTCAGCGACCTGTTTCCCGATCTCGCGCGGATCTGGCTTCAGGCTGGAGAAGACGATGATCGCGCCGATCGCAAAGAGGATCGCCGCCACCATGTAAGCGCCAGCCAGTTCGTCGATACCCCATGAACCGACCAAAGCGCCAGCCGGTCCGGCCACGAACGGACCGATGACCGAGCCGACCGTCCCGCCGATGACCACGTTAGAGATTGCGCGTCCGCGATGCTCGGGCTTGTTAACCTCCGCCGCCGCGAAGCGACCGAGCTGCACAGCCGAGTTGGCCACACCCATGAAGATCATCCCCACCATGAAGATAGGGAATGAATGGATGGCTATCGAATAAAAAGTAATGCTCGAGCCAACCACGCCGGAGGATAGCCCCAGGGTCAATCCTTTGCGCCTGCCGATGGCATCGTAAATATATCCCCACATAAAAGCGGAGAACGCGCCTGCCAATAGATACACCGCAGTGGGCACACCTGCCCAACTGGGGTTATGACTGAGTTCCTTGCCGACGATGGAGTTGAGCGTCGCCGCGGCAATGAATCCTGCAGAGGCAAGCGATTGCTGAGCGAAAAGAACTGCTGTAATTTTACGAGCGAGGGATTCGAGGTTTTCCAAAGTGAGTTCCTAGTTTGAAGGTAGGGGAAGTATAACAAAAGAGCAAAACACAAAAGACCCCAAAGGTTTTCACGCCTTCGGGGTCTTGACTACTTGACTAAGCGGCTAATCAACTAACCGACCAAGCTACTACCGCCCCATCGCATCCATCACAGCCACCGCCGCAATCTGCACGATCGCATTGACATCGTCACCAGTCTGCAGGACATGCACCGGAGCGCCAACGCCGAGCAGGATCGGTCCGATCGCCTTGGCATTGCCGAGTCTCGCCAGCAGTTTGTAAGCGATATTCGCCGACTCCAACGACGGGAAGACCAACACATTGGCATCCTTCACCGCGCTGAACGGGTAACGTTCGTCCACGATCTCAGGCACCACAGCGGTATCCGCCTGCATCTCGCCATCCACTACCAGGTCCGGCCGGCGTTGTTTGACCAACTCCACAGCCTTGCCGACCTTTATCGATAAAGGATGAGGCGTCGAACCGAAGTTCGAGAAGGAGAGAAAAGCCACGCGCGGTTCAAGCTCCAGTTTCTTGGCATAATCGGCAGCCAGGCAGGCGATCTCCGCCAGGTCTTCGGAGGTTGGGTCGATGTTCACGGTCGCATCGGTGAAGAGATAGACGCGGTCATCCACGATCATGATGTATACGCCCGCCGCGCGGGGAGCGCCGCGTCCCGCATGGTGAATGCGCAAAGCCGGGCGGATCACATCCGGATATTCATAGGTCAAGCCTGAAACAAATGCGTCCGCATCGCCCATCTTGACCATCATCGGACCGAGGATGTTCACATCCTGCACGCGCTTGGCTGCAATGGGAATGGTCACGCCTTTGCGGGCACGCAGGTCGTGATAAGCCTGCACATATTCATCATAGCGCGCAAAGTTGGACGGGTCTACGACGACAGGTTTGAAATCCATGGTGAGCGACTGAATGTGATTTTGAATGATCTCCGGGTTGCCGATCAGGATCGGGGTGGCAATTCCCTCGTCCTGGATCTGGTACGCCGCGCGGATCACTTTCAACTCTTCGCCTTCCGCAAACACCACACGCTTGGTCCCACCGGATGAGCGCGCCTTGTTCTGGAAGAAGTAACGGATCTGCTCACCCTTGCCCTGACGGAACGCCAGTTGCTCGCGGTATTCGTCGATGTCGATCTTCTTACGCGCCACACCGGTCTTCATCCCCATCTCTGCCACGGCGGGAGCTTCCCACAACAGCACACGCGGGTCGAGCGGCTTGGGGATGATGTACTCACGCCCGAACTTGATCGACTCACCGCCGTAGGCGCGCAGGACGGAATCGGGTACGTCCTCCTTTGCCAGCGCCGCAAGAGCCTTCGACGCAGCAAATTTCATCTCCTCGTTGATCTGCTTTGCGCGTACATCCAAAGCGCCACGGAAGATGAAGGGGAAGCCGAGCACGTTATTCACCTGGTTGACGTAATCCGAACGCCCGGTGGCGATGATGACGTCCTTGCGGGCTTCGCGCGCCAGTTCCGGTTTGATCTCCGGGTCTGGGTTCGCCATCGCAAAGATGATCGGATCGCTTGCCATGCTCTTCACCATCTCCGGTGTCAGTACATTCGCAACCGAAAGTCCGTAGAATACATCCGAGCCTTTCACAGCGTCCGCCAGCGTACGATGACCCTTGTCATCCACAGCCAACATTTCTTTATATTTGTTCATGCCCTCTTTACGCCCCTTGTACACCACACCCCTGGTATCCACGAGCATGATGTTCTCACGCTTCACACCCCAGCTGATCGCCAATTCCGCGCATGAGATCGCCGAAGCGCCCGCGCCGGAGATGACGAGCCGGATCTCGCTGTGTTTCTTGCCCACGATCTCGAGCGCATTCGCCAACCCCGCCGAAGAGATGATCGCCGTGCCGTGTTGGTCATCGTGAAAGACCGGAATATCCAGCATCTTCTTCAATTGTTCTTCTATATAAAAGCATTCCGGCGCCTTGATGTCCTCGAGGTTGATACCACCAAAAGTAGGCGAGATTGCCGCCACCACTTTGATGATCTCATCCGGGTCATGCGAGTTCAGTTCAATATCGAACACGTCGATATCCGCAAACTTCTTGAACAGGACACCCTTCCCCTCCATCACGGGTTTGCCAGCCAGCGCGCCCCTGTCACCAAGCCCCAGGATCGCCGTTCCGTTCGAGATGACCGCCACTAAATTGCCTTTCGAGGTGTACTCGTACGCATCCTCGGGGTTCTTCTCGATCTCCAGCACAGGTTCCGCCACGCCGGGCGAGTATGCCAGGCTCAAATCGCGCTGGGTATCCATCGGCTTGGTTGGCACGATCGCCACCTTGCCGGGTTTGCCTTTTAGACGATGATATTCAAGTGCGTCTTCACGTGTGAACTTTGCCATAATGCCTCCAATATTTGGGTGTATAAAATTATTGCATACCGATAAGAAATCTCATAGTTCCGTTTGTCACGATTTCCAACTGCTATTACCCCCCGGTTACGAAAAAGTTATGTTAACAAAGTTCAAAATTCATGTATAATTAAGGAAAATAAGACACTTTCCGCGCAAGCGGTCTCTGTTTGAAACTGACTGGAAAATTTCGCGCACGATCCTCCCCGGTTTTGGGAGTTAATTCTTGTGAAGTCTGATACCTTGAAAATTAGTTTAAGCCGACTGGCTTCACCCTAAAATTAATTTGTGCCGACCGTGACCGGACCTCCGCCACGGACATTCACCCATATCCGGCTTCGCCTCTTTCGGAACCCGGATGCGGATGACCCAACCCAGACCCATTTCACAGCCGAGACCGACTCGTGTCGGGAGCCTCGGCTGTGTGCATTTAACAATGAGAAAGATAACCGCTCTCGAAGTGCAAAAGAAGAACCCCAACCGGGTGAACGTTCACCTCGACGGGGAGTTTGCCTTCGGGTTGGCACGCATCACAGCCGCCTGGCTCAAGGTCGGCGACACACTCACCGACGAAAAGATCGCCGCATTACAGAACGAAGACATGCGCGAACGGGCATTACAGCAAGCCCTGCTTTTCCTTAGTTATCGCGCCCGTTCCGAAAAAGAAATACGGCAGAACCTGAAAAAGCACGAATACTCCGAAGACGCCATCGAACACACGCTCACCCGTCTCCGTGAGAACAGGCTTGCCAACGACAACGAATTTGCCCAGGCGTGGGTCGAAAATCGAAGCACATTCCGCCCGCGCAGCCGCCGCGCGTTGACGATGGAACTCCGTCAAAAAGGGCTCGACGAGGAAACGGTCAGGGAAGCCGTCTCCAATGTGGACGAAGAGGCCCTTGCCTACGAAACAGCCCGAAAACGGGCACCCAGACTCGCCAGTCTGGAATGGGGCGAGTTTCGCAAGAAACTTTCCGAGCACCTTGCCCGGCGCGGCTTTCCCTACCCCGTCGTTTCGTCCGTTGTGACCCGTATCTGGAACGAAACGCACGCGGCAGAACCAAAATATGAAGATGAGGAATGAACATGAATCCGATCATCGTAACTTTAATAGATATCCTGGCGCTTTTGGTCGGCGCTGCTGCCGGTTATTTCTTCCATCGCTACCAGGTGGAGCGCGCCTCAAAAGCCCGGCAGGATAAAGCCGACGACATCGTCAAAGCCGCACAAACCCAGGCAAACCTGATCGTCAAGGGCGCGCAGGATAACGCCACCAAGATCATTCAGGCAGCCGAAAGCGAGATCAAGGAACGGCGCATCGAACTGAATCGCGATACCGAACGGCTCGAAAAGCGCCGCTCCGAAGTCGACAGCCGCTACGACAAGATCGAACAACGCGAGCAAAACCTCAACCGCCGCCAATCCCAGATCGACAAGCGCAACAACGAGATCGAGAAACTCTACGAAGACCAGATGAAGAAACTGGAACAGATCGCGCAAATGACCCAGGACGAAGCGCGTAAAGAACTGTTTGCCGCCGTCGAAAAGGAAGCCCGCGGCGACATGGCGCGCATCATCCGACAGATCGAAGCCGAAGCGCGGGAGGAGGGCGAGAAGCGCGCCCGTAAACTCATTGCCGATGCCATTCAACGTGTCGCTTCAGAACATGTGGCCGAAGTCACCCGTGCAGTCGTCACCCTGCCCAGTGAAGAGATGAAGGGCCGCATCGTCGGCCGCAACGGACGCAACATCAAAGCCTTTGAGCAAGCCGCCGGTGTGGATGTGATCGTTGACGATACTCCCGACTCGGTCACCATCTCCTGTTTCGACTCCGTCCGCCGCGAGATCGCCCGCCGTGCTCTCTCGAAATTGATCCTCGATGGACGCATCCACCCCGCCCACATCGAAAAGGTGATCGACGACGAGACCCGCGCGGTCGAAAAGATCATCAACGAATCCGGCGAACAAGCCGCGTATGATGCCAATATCTCCGGCTTGCATCCCGAGATCCTGCGCATGATGGGCAGACTCAAATTCCGCACTTCCTATGGGCAGAACCAGCTTGCCCATGCAGTCGAAGTCTCCAAACTGGCAGGCATCCTTGCGGCTGAGATCGGTGCGAATGTGGAGCTCGCCAAAATGGGCGGCTTCCTGCATGACATCGGCAAAGCCATGGACCACAACCAGGAAGGGACACACGCAGGCTTGGGCGCGGAATTCTGCAAACGTTATGGCGTGAACCCGGTGGTTGTGAACGCCATCGCCTCTCACCACCATGAAGTGGACCAGGAAACCGTCGAAGCGGTCATCGCGGAAGCGGCCGATGCCATCTCCGGCGCAAGGCCTGGCGCGAGGCGCGAAGACCTCGAAGCTTATATCAAACGCATCCGCTCTCTCGAGGAAATGTCCATGTCCTTCGAAGGTGTCCAGCAAGCCTTCGCCATCCAGGCGGGACGCGAGGTGCGTATCCTGGTCAAGCCGGAGACCATCGACGATCTCGGCTCCACCCGGCTGGCGCGCGATATTGCCAAAAAGATCGAAGAGACCATGCAATACCCTGGCCAGATCCGCGTCACCGTCATCCGCGAGACGCGGGCAACAGAATACGCCAAATAATCCCTTACAAGGGTGTTACGGTTGAACAGCCCCATCCCACCGAGTGCTAAAATAACAGCATCTATGGGATGGGGTCTTTATTTTCTCCCCCACCCCAAGGTGAGACTCCATGGCAAACACGCCCACCCCCAAAAAGAAAATGCCTCGAGCTAAAGTGGGACAAACTCAAAAAAAGGGCGTGGCTCCATCGCGCCAGGGTGGTAAAAAATACCGCAACCTATACGAAATCGAACAACGCCATGCTATGGAACTTTCCATACTTAATGAAATGACGCGCGCCATCCTTGCTTCACAAGACCTGGACACTGCCCTGGACGATCTGGCAGCCAGTCTGGCAAAGCTACTCGAAGCAGACGATTGTTACCTCACCCGATGGGATGAGGAAGGTCAGCAGACCATTCCCAAAGCAGCGACCGTCAAGCTGGACAAACCATACAACAAGGATATCCTCAAGCCGGGTCATGTCACCATGACCTACTCCGTCTTGAAAGCGGGGCACGCATTGGCGGCCGAAGACGCATTTCATTCGCCCTATATCGATCCGGAAGTCGCCAAACTTTACCCTGCCCATTCCATTATGGGCGCTCCTTTATTATTTCGGGAGAACAAGCTGGGAGCGCTGATCGTCGCCTATAATACGCCGCACAAATTCAGCGCCGAAGAGATCGAACGGGCCGAACGGATCGCCAATCATGTGGCGGTTTCGATCTGGAATGCCGAGCAGGACAGCCGCCTCAAACAACGTTTGAAAGAACAGGAAACCCTGGCAAGGATCACCACCGCTCTCAGCCAGACGGAGCGTGTAGGTTTACCGAACGTCCTCAACCTGATCGTTCATTCCGCAAGGGAACTCATCCCCAAAGCCCAACAGGCCGTCATCCATTTGATGGATAAGGAACGGGTCTACCTTATCCCTGAGGCGGTATCCGGTTTTGACCAATTCGATGAAAGCCGGGGTAAGATGCGAGTTGGGGAGGGAATTGCCGGGCTCGTTATCGCCGGCGGAAAAAGCATTTACATTCCGTCTGTCAAGGACGATGTTCGCTTCATCTCGCTGAATCCGAATGCGAAATACCGCTCCCTGCTGGTGGCGCCGGTCATCAGTGGCGAACAGGAATTCGGCACCATCAGCATCCAGAGTGAAGAACAGCATGCATTTTCACAGAACGAGATCAACCTGCTTGGTGAGTTGGGTCAGCAGGCGGCCATTGGTATTGAGAACGCCCGCCTTTATGCCGCCGCCCAACGTGAACTTGAAGAACGCGTCCTCGCAGAAATAGCGCTACGCACCAGTGAGGAACGGTACCGCAGCGTCTCGGAAGACATCCCAGCAATGATCTGCCGCTTCCGTGCGGACGGTACGTTGACATACGTCAATCAATATTACGGTCAATTCTTTGGCAAGCGCCCACAAGAACTCTACAACGCCAATCTCTTTTCTTTTATATATGACGAGGAGGAAAAGGCCCGGGTCAAGGCAAAATACCTGTCATTGACCCGCGAAACTCCGATTACCGCGTATGAGGTTCAGGAGACCAACAGCAAGGGTGAAAGACGCTGGGTGCAATGGACCGACCGCCTGCTTTTCAATGAAAATGCTGTTGAAGCGGAATATCAATCCATTGGCACCGATATCACCGAAAGGAAGCTGGCAGAGATCGAGCGTGAGCGCCTGCTGCTCGCCGAGCGCGAACAACGCCTCCGCGCTGAAACCAGCTCCGAAGCCACCCTGGCACTCGTTTCTCACCTGGAACAAAACGAGGTCTTAAGTGAGATCCTGGTTCAGGTGCAAAGGCTCCTGCCGGGTAGCGCAACGAACATAAGCCTGCTTGAAGGGGACCAACTCCGTACTGCCGCCTGGCGGGGTTATGAGGGTCGGGGCGAGGAAGTCTTTCAGAGCATGGTCCGAACGACCCATCTCTTCCCAACCGACCAGGAGATCATCGAAAACCCGCGGAGCACGATCATCAGCGACACAACAAAGGAACCGAGGTGGAAGTTCATCCCCGGGCTTGAATGGATCCGCTCGAATCTTTGCATTCCGCTGCAGTGGAACAAGGAAGTTCTTGGGCTTTTATACATTGACGAAGACACGCCGGATAAATTCACAGAAGAAACCATCAATCGTCTGAAGCCTCTGGTGAACGCCACCACGGTCGCACTGGAAAGCGCCCAGTTGATCAACACGACCCGCCAGGCACTGAAGGAAACCAGCGCGCTCTACCACATCAATCAGAAACTGGTCGCGCTGGATGCCACGGAATTATTGACCGACGCCGTGCAGCTTCTGCAAACAAATTTCGGTTATTACCACGTCCAGGTCTTTGTGGTCGACCCGAAAACCGGGGATTTGAAATTGAAAGCTGCCAGTGGTGATATCGGCAAAAAGCTGATAGAACAACATCACCATATACGTGCAGGTACAGGCATCATCGGTTATGCTGCCGAGACGGGTAATCCCTTTTTCACCAATCATGTAAATGAAGTGGTCTTTTTTCAATTCGATCCGTACCTGCCGGACACCACGGCAGAAATGTCGATTCCGGTACGCAACGGACAAACGCTTTATGGCATTCTCGACATCCAACAGAATAGCGGAAAATCCTTCACGAAAAGGGATGAGCAACTGGTCATCAATGTCGCCGACCAGCTCGCAGTAGCGCTTCATAAAGCGGAACTTTATGAAAACCTGCAAAATGCGCTTCAGCAGGAGAAGGCTGTCCGCAACCAACTGGTTCAAAACGAACGGCTGGCCATCATGGGGCGCTTGCTTGCATCTGTATCGCACGAATTGAACAATCCGCTGCAGGCAATTCAGAATGCCCTCTTCCTATTGAAGGAAGAGACCGGGCTTTCCGCACAGGGGCGGAACGACCTGGAGATCGTGCTTGCTGAATCTGAGCGTATGGCCGGGCTGATCGAGCGCCTGCGCGACACCTACCGTCCGCCGCAAGTGGAAGAGTTCAAAGAGGTTCAGGCGAATAACGTCATCGAGGATGTGTACGCCCTGCTCGCCACCCACCTGAGGAAGAATCAGGTCGCATTCGAGTTCCACCCCGATCAAGACCTGCCCACCATGTCTGTGCAGCCAGACCAGATCCGCCAGGTGGTTTTGAATCTCTTTATCAATGCCGTCGAAGCCATGCCTGGCGGGGGAAAACTGACTGTCAGCAGCATGTTCTTGAAGGAGCCCAAAGAGGTGCTGATATCCATGACCGATACGGGCGCAGGCATTTCCCCCGCCATTCTGCCTTTTATCTTCGACCCTTTCATCACCAATAAAAAGGAAGGGACGGGCATCGGTCTTACAATTTCCCATGAGATCGTCATCAAACATGGCGGGCGCATCACAGCCGAGAACAACACCGATGGAAGCGGCGCCACATTCAAAGTCTGGCTTCCGGTCACTTCCATCCACCAGGAGGCTCAATGAACATCAGTGGACGCATTCTCGTCATCGATGATGAAGCATCCCTGCGTAAGACCCTTGCACGCATTCTTGGCAGTGCCGGGTTCGAAGTCACCACAGCCGAAAGCGCCGAACAGGGACTGGACTTCCTCAAAACGACCAGCTTCGACCTTGTGTTGACCGATTTGCGCATGCCCGGCATGCACGGCATGGATGCCCTCAAGCTAATCCACTTCAATTATCCCTCCCTGCCAGTGGTGCTCTTCACAGCACAGCCGGATATCAACTCAGCGGTGGAGGCACTCAGGCAGGGCGCCACTGACTACCTGCTGAAACCGATCAAACCCGAAGTCATCATCGAACGTGCTAGAGCGATCCTGACAAAACATCAAACCGAAAAACGCAAAAGGGAGATTGCTCATCAGATCGAAGCCCTGCAAAACGAGCTCAAACGCCTAGACGCCGGAGAGGACCTTCAATACGTGCCCCAGCCGGCCACAGCAGAGGTGGAAAAAGAACGTTATCTCAAACGGGGCGCACTTGTCCTTGACATGCTCGCCCGGCGGGTGTTGCGAGGCGAAGACCCGCTCAACATACCGCCCACTTCTTTCGATTATCTGCTCGTCCTCGCCCGCCACGCTCCGAACGTGGTGGATTACCAAACCCTTGTCGCCGAAGCGCAGGGATACCAGACCGATCTGCGGGAGGCGCAGGAACTTGCCAAATGGCACATCCATCAACTGCGTCAGATCATTGAAAAGGACGCCCACAACCCGGAGTATTTGCTCAATGTGCGCGGGACAGGCTACAGACTGGTAGCGGATTAACTGGCAGGAGGTAAGTGCGAAAAACTCCCCAGGATAATAAAAAAAACCAATGGGAAGTGCCCGCTTCAGACCCACGCCTGAGGCGGGTTTTCGTTTCCCCAACTTTTCCCAACCTTTATCCAATCCAACCTAACGGCCCCGGAAGCAAAACCGGCGAGAATGGGAATATGACTACTCCCCAATCCCCTACCCAGGAAATGGTGCGCATCCTTGTTGTGGATGATCACCCAAATACCGCCACCACCCTCGCCCGCGCCCTTGCCCAGATCGGACCGGCGGTAGATGTCGTCTCGGCGGTCAGCGGAATGGACGCACTTGAAAAAGTAAAAGAAAAGGGCGTCGACATTCTGTTCACCGATATGATCATGCCCGAAATGACCGGGTTGGAATTGATCGAAAAGCTGCAGAACCATCCGGGCGGCAAACCTTCTTATTCGTATCTGATCACAGCGTATGATGTGCCCGGTTTAAAAGTATCCGCCCAGCGGCTGAAAGTAACCGATGTAATCATCAAACCGGTGAGACCTGAAAAGATCTTCCAGATCGCGTCCAGCGCCATCCGCGAGATGAATCAAGCGACTCTTCCGGCCGGGCATTCGGCAAAGATGAGGCGGAAGTTCAAGATCCTTGTGGCAGATGACACGCTGGATAATGTGACCCTGCTGACTCGCTATCTTGAATATGAAGGGTACGACCAAATCGTTGCCAGAGACGGGTTGGAGACATTAAATAAGGTCCGCGATGAGATGCCCGACCTGCTGCTGCTTGATGTGAACATGCCCAATAAGGACGGCTTCACAGTGTTGGAGGAGATCCGCCAGGATCCAAGCGTGGCCCACATTCCGGTCATTATCCTTACGGCAGCGCGTCTCGATCCGTCGGACATTCAATCGGGTTTGAATCTCGGGGCTGATGACTACATTACCAAACCATTTGACCGCCATGAATTGATGGCGCGCATCCGTACCAAACTGCGCGTCAAGGAAGCGGAAGATGTCATCCGCCGCCGCAACCGCGAGTTGA
>CAZYLM010000055.1:0-14498 GCA_964648645.1 uncultured Anaerolinea sp. | reverse complement strand
GTGCGCATGCCAAAGAGTCATGCGCTACGAGTCATTCGACGTAATGAGTTCGATCACTGGCTGGCAGGAAAAGCAGAGATGCGAGGAGTGGAGATTCGGCAGGGAGTGACAGTAAAGCGGATACAAACTGACGCCAATTCTGTTACTGTCGAAACCGACCAGGGAACATTCACTGCCATAATCCTCATCGGCGCGGACGGCTCAAACGGAATCACGAGGCGTAGCATCCTGCCACAGGACCCTGTTTACACAGCACGGGTGTTGGAGGTGTTGACTCCTTCAAAAAGCTCCTCCCCCAATTACAAGGGATTTGAGGGAGGTCGGGATAGGGTTGCTGTTTTCGATTTCTTCCCGGTGCCCGAGAACATCGCTGGGTACGTGTGGGACTTCCCCACCCAGATAAACGGAACGCCAATGCGCTGTTGGGGTGTGTATGATACGAACATTCTAGCGAGCGAAAAACGCCCGGCGCTAAAACAACCGTTGAGCGAAGAAATGTCAAGGCTGGGTTTTCAATTGGACGAGTACGAGATCCAAGGGCACCCCATCCGGTGGTATACGCCTCAGAATAATGTTGCCATTCCGCGCGTGATGCTCGTGGGTGATGCCGTCGGAGCGGACGCGATCTTTGGCGAAGGGATCAGTATGGCGTTGGGTTATGGGATCATCGCCGCACACGAGGTGGCGGAATCCTTTCAGCGTAACGAATTTTCATTCCGCGGATATAAGCGTCGGCTGGCGCGAAGCGGGCTGGGTCAAACCCTGTTTGCACGCTGGATCATCGCTCAGATCATTTACGCATTCAAATGGCGCTGGTTCCAGTTCCTGATTTGGAGAATCCTCAAACCAATTGTGTTGCTTATAGCATGGACATTTGTGCTGAATTGGAGTAAAAAAGACATCAGGCATTGAACTGGAAAGAAGATCGCACCATGGGCACCGCAGACCTCCATATACATTCCATCTACTCCAGAGACGCAACTACCACCGTGCGTGCCATCCTCAAACAAGCCGCAGACGTCGGTTTGAATGTGATCGCTGTCACCGACCATGATGAGATCCGCGGCTCATTCGAAGCCGTGCAGCTGGCTCCCAAATATGGGCTGGAAGCCATCCCAGGCGCGGAGGTTAGCACCAAAGAAGGCCATCTTCTTGCGTTGTTTATCCATACGCTTCCGCCAGCGGGTTTATCCATCGTCGATACGCTCATTCATATAGGCAAGCAGGGCGGCATTGCCATTGCACCGCATCCGTTCAACAACCTGCCCGGCAGCCTTACGATGGAGGCCGTCTTGGGTGCGCTGGCAAACCCACGTGCAAAAGGTCCGCTCAAAGGAATGGAAACGCATAATTTCGGCACACAGAATTTCGACAAGGTAGCGCGCAAGTTATCGGTCTTCCTCCCATTTGCTAAGATCGCCTCGAGCGACGCACATATCTACTGGGCGATCGGCGCGGGGCGCACAAGTTTCCCAGGCATTACTGCGCAGGAATTACGGACAGCCTTGGAAAAAAATACGACGGTTCCCATGCCCTATGAAGGCGAACAGTCAGCCATTGCAATATTGAGTTGGGTCAGGCGCATCGCTCTGCGAAAATTTGGTTACGCTTCCGATTCACCCTCAGCCTCGACCCCCATCGACACCCAGCAGATCACCGACTCCATGATCGAAAAGATCAATAGGTTAAAAAATCGCCGGAAGACAGGTTGAACTTAGGTCAAAACCTGATGCGTTTGATAAACCCGGGGGAGTTCAACTCACGCTCGAGAAGATACGTAAAATATCCCTGCATCAGCGTTTCCGCCTCTTTGCGGACTTCAGGACTGGGGCGTGCACGTGAAGCGTCTTTATAACTGGAACGTTGGAAGTGGCGCAAATACCTGAGCGTCTCCAAAGATATTCCTGCAAGGTTGGGCAGACCTTCGCCGCAACGCGGACATATCACTCCCCCCGCCATAAATGAAAAGAATTGATCCTCAGGCAAAATCTCGCGTCCGCAGTTCGCGCATTCAAAAAGATGCGGGCGAAACCCGACCGCATCCAGCAGCCGCATTTCATAGTAACGGACGGGAAGCCAGGCGTCCTCTTCGGCTTCGACCCTACCCAGGGTTTCCACCAACAATTTGAAGACCGAAGGATTCGCCCCTTCTTCTTCGTAGGAAAATCGCAGAAGCAATTCCATTATGTATGACGCATAACCCGTTTTCTCGAGATCGTCCCGTAACGGTAAAAACGCATTGATCGTTTCCACCTGAGTGACGATCAATAAGTCACGTCCTTTGGCTAGTTGGATGGTGACATGTGTGAATGGCTCCAAATGCCCAGCTTTGCGTGAGGTGATCTTTCTGGCTCCCTTCGCCAATGCGCGTACGAATCCCTGCTCGCGGGTATAGAGTGTGAGCAGGCGGTCGGCTTCACCCCAGTCGGCATGGCGGAGCACAACAGCGGAAGCCCGGAAGGAGCGAAAGTCTGTCATGGTGAGTAGTTACTGAAGATTGGAGAAACAGCGAATTTAAAATCAATTCTCTGTTCTCCAGGTTCTAATTATCAACCACCAAATGTTCCGGGGTGAAGGCTTCAGGGAGCAGCCCTTTTACGGTGGTCTCGTAAGTTATTTTTCCTTCCCCATTTCCAAACAAAACAATGGTACCCAACCCGAACTCAGCCATGACTTGCCTGCATCCGCCGCAAGGTGAGCCTCCGTTATTCGTCACAACAACAATGATCTCAAAATCTTTTTCCCCTTCAGATACCGCCTTGAAGATGGCAACCCTTTCAGCGCACATTGTCTGTGGATAGGCAGCATTCTCGATGTTCACCCCTGTATAAATCCTGCCAGTCTTGGTACGTAATGCAGCACCGACGGGATAGCTTGAATATGGAACATACGCCCGCCGCCGCGCTTCGTTCGCCAGGTCGATCAGGGATTGCTTTTCAGCTTGTGTGATGGTCATAGTTTTTACTCGTCTGTTCGTAAAGGATGGACTCTCAAGTCTACTTGCGGTTTCCACAGGCAGAACTTCTGGATTCCTATTTCAGAAGACAAAATTTTTATTTCTTTTTTGTCTTCCGCTCCAGTTTGCGGATGGCACGTGCTGGCATACCGACGACAAGAGTATCGTCAGGTACATTCTTCGTCACCACGGCGCCTGCGCCTGTCTTTGCGCCATCTCCGAGTTTGAGCGGGGCTACCAACATCGTATCCGATCCGATGAAGACATCCTCACCAATCTCGGTGGCGTGCTTCTTTTCGCCATCGTAATTACATGTGATCGTGCCTGCACCAATGTTTGTATTTGCCCCAATCTGTGCATTGCCGATGTAGGAGAAATGCCCCATCTTTACACCTTCCCCCAAATACGAGTCCTTCACTTCGCCAAAATTGCCCATATGAACGCGATTCCCCAAATGCGCCCCTTTCCGCAATCGTGCGAATGGTCCCATATCCACACCGTTTTCGAGCACGGCTCCCTCCAGCACCGAAGCCAGAATCTTGCAGCCGCTCCCAACCTTGGTATCACGCATGATCGTATTTGGACCAACGATATTTCTCTCCCCTAACTCAGTCCCGCCATGCAAATAGGTGTTTGGCATGATCGTGGTGTCTTTCCCGATCTTAACACCCGCTTCGATATACACAGAAACCGGGTCGATCATCGTCACGCCGTTCAACATATGCGCCTGGTTGATGCGCCTGCGCATGGCGGCTTCCACTTCGGAAAGATGCACACGGGTATTCACACCGATGGTTTCTTCAAGATCGTCCATCACTGTGGCATGGACGGATAAACCCTCTTTGGCTGCCAGTTCCACCGTATCGGTCAGGTAATATTCGCCTTTTTTCGGGTTCTTCGGGATGCGCTGCAGAGCGTCCCACAGCCATTTAGAGTCGAAACAATACCCACCCACATTCAATTCCTTCACTTGCAACTGATCGGGAGTGGCTACATACTCCTCAACAATGGCAGAGACCGTCCCATCCGGTTTGCGGATGATGCGCCCAAAACCCCTTGGGTCATCAGACAAAACGGTCAGCATCGAGAGTGGGCCCGTATTCTTCTTTTGCGTCTCGACCAGCTTTTGAAGTGTCTCGCCCCTCAGCAATGGCATATCCGCATAACAGACGACGACCAGGTCAGATTTCCCTTTCAATAAAGTCTCCGCCTGTAAGACTGCATGCCCCGTCCCCAATTGCGGCTCCTGCAAAACGGTCTGAGCTGAATCCCCCAAGTATTCTTTTACTTCGTTCGCACCATGACCCACCACCACCACAGGCTTTTCCGTGGTGGATTGCGAAATTGCCTGCAAAGCATGCCAGATCATCGGCTTGCCGGTCACCGGATGCAGTACTTTTGGAAGCGTCGACTTCATTCGCGTTCCCTGCCCTGCTGCGAGAAGGATGGCGGTAATCTTCATATATGTCACCTCAGTAGAGGGCAGCTAAATTGGGCTATATTCTTCACCACAAAGTTCGCAGAGATTTTGTGAAAACTTCAGGCGCTCTGCGGTTTTGTGGTTGAAACCACGAAATCAGCCACTCTCAAGATAAAAACAGGATTTGTGCGGTTCAATTTCCTCCGCGACAAATCCCGTTCGATAAAATCGTCCGCCTGTGCGGACGTTTCTGGCTGGGGCACCTGGATTCGAACCAAGATCCACAGCTCCAAAGGCTGGTGTGCTGCCATTGCACCATGCCCCAGTGCGGGCAAAATTGTATCACAAATCTATTTTTCACCCGGGATAAGACCCATTTTCTTCGCTTCTTCATGCGAGATCACTTCGGGGTTTGTCGATTTCCTACCCATCTCATTGGCGGCCTCTTCCCAAAAATCGTCGGTGGAGTTTTTCTTCTTTTTATCATCTGAAGCATCCTTTAGCAGAGCTTCCATTTCAGGTGCAGGGGTTGCCTTCGCCAACTTGTCGGTGCTCACCCGCGGAACCGTGGCAGCAGGAGGGGCAGCCGTGGGAGGAGATTTTAATTTTAATTGTCCCGTCACACCCATCAGGTCAAGTGCCTTGATGACCTGTGAACGCAACGACATCAATCCACGCATTGACTCTAGGATCTGTTCTTCATCTGCCAACCCCTTACCTGCCACAAGCAACGCATACAACGGAGTGACAGGAATGAACAACAGGTCATGATCGCCCCCATTGAATACGTGGTATGACTCGATGGTTTCTTGATGGTTGAGTTTCGCCACCTTCATGCTTGTATTGTGGATCGCCATCAATGTGGAAATAAGCGAGACTTCCATGCTGGGATCGTGCAAGCTGCCTGTGCGGGCGTTGATCAACCCGCGCTCGTTGAGCAGGAAGACCGCATCGGCTTTGAGGTCCTGGCGAAAGTTGGCGAGCAGGTCTGAAAGGCGTGCATGTTGGGGTTCTTCGCTAACCTTGGGTGATGCTTTCTCAGGCGGGAAGATGGTCTGAACAAGACCCAAGCCGCGCTCCGCTGAATCGAGAAAATCGGCAATAGCAATGGGCTTGTCGAAGATGGCGAATGCACCCGAGTTGAGCATTTCGTCACGCATCTTTCGCTCGGTCATTCCGGTAATGAATACCACCTTGACATCGGTATGCCGGGAACGGATCTTATGCATCAGTTCCACGCCGCTCATGCCGGGGAGTTTGTAATCCGTGACCAACATATCAATTTTGTGACGGAGAGATGCCAATAGAGCCTCTTCGCCCGATTGGGCTTCAAAGATCTGAATCTCCTTATTCTTCAATGTTTCCAGCGTGGAACGCAGAAGCCGAAGTATTTCGCGTTGATCGTCCACAAGCAGTATTGTACGGACCATGATGAATTGTTCCCGTGTTCAGAAAGATTGCAAAGTTAATGAAACCAACTTGCATCGGACCGTAAATATACTGCGGACCCGAGTAACTTAATTAAATTATAGCAAGGAATGGGTCCCGCCTCCCCTTCAATTTTGACAGGAGTCGGCCACTTCGAACGCTTCTATGTTCCAGAAGGAGTTGGCAGAGGAGTCAACATCATAACCGCAAAGATCGGGACGGGCAACAGCGATGCGCAAGCGCGAGTATAGGGGAATGGCTGGCAACTGTTCTGTAAAAAGGATCTGGGTCTGACGGTAAGCGGCAAGATATGCAGGCTCTTCACGCAGGGAAGTCTGCCCATCACGACAGGCTTTATCGAAATCAGCATTCGTAAAACCAGTGATATTCGAACCGCCCCAACTGTTCTCTTCAGTTGGGATTCCATCGCTCATGAACCAGGCGCATGGAGGCTCGATTCCCTCCACCCCCAGGGCGTATTGTGCCAGATCAAACTGTCTGCCGAAGAGCGGACCTGCGGGGCCTGGCGTGTAAAAATCGCCCGGCTCGATAAAATCGATATTGACACCGATCCCACACTCTGCAAGAGACTTCTCAAAGACAGCAGTCACTTGTCTGCGCTGGGAGGTGGACGTTGTTTGATAGTTCAGGATAAGCGGTGTGTTATACGCCACATTCTTGACATTGATGGCACGACGCGGGGTCGTCGGGTCGTCGTCCGAGTCCAACCAGCCAGCCTGTTCGAGCAGCGAAATACCTATCTGTGGGTCGTATGGAATGGCTGTACTATTGGAATCATATGCAGGATGATTAGAGGGCAAATAGCCTGCAGGAACATCCGTCAGACCATAAAGGACATTGGCAGATATGGTCTGCCTGTCGAGACAGTAGGCAATCGCCTGTCGGGTATATGTATCGGCAAAGAAATTTTGCCGGTCTTTTTGAATGTCGTAACCATTATCGTACGATGCCGGAACAATACCAAGCCCTAGCCATTCCATACTCATGCCGGTGGCCACGAACATGCGGGCTTGTTCGGCGGTCTCCATTTCCTGTAATAAACCGACATGGTCCTCGAGGTTCACGGTAGGTTCGATCAGGTCACAGCGGCCTGCGATCAACTCGGAGAGGGCCAGGTCCGGGTCAGAAATGAAGCGGATCTGTATCAACTCGGTCTTTGGATAGCCATCTCGAATCCTGAAATAATTGGGGTTCTTTTCCAGGAGAATTTTCTCGCCAGGAATCCATTCTGCAACCATAAATGGACCCCACCCCAACGGGGTTCGTGAGGAGATGTCTACATCTGGCAATTGGTTGGCGGGGAATTCGCTCCAGGCATGTTTGGGCGCGGGCAGCCAGAAGTTAGTGAAATAGGTCGAATCGATGAAGCCTGGCATGCCAAACCATTGCAGGGTCTGTTCATCTGCGGCTTCATAAGATTGTGTGCGCTCGGTCAGAAAAATGTTTACGTTTGTCTCTTTTTGAAGCTCGTAGGAGTAAACGGAATCTTCAGCCGTGAGCGGCGCGCCATCGGACCAGGTGAGATCAGGGCGCAAGCGGAAGGTGACGATCATTTGGTCCATTTCAAGCGGCGAAACACCGTCAAAAGAAACCGCACAATCATCACTACGGCAACCAGCCGGGCGAACACGATCGCCTGATGCCAGTTTTATAAGTTTCCCGTCCGTGTCTAGGACAGTATCGCCAGGCTCGACTTTGGTTGCAACGATCGAGGCATCCCCATTTTCAAGCGAAGGCAGCTGGGTCAAAATAACCGGTTGATATTCATAACCGACATTATCTATGGGACCATCGTAGATAGCATTAAGAATGCCCCGCGCTGCGGTATTCAATTCGCCCAACGGGTAGAGACTGTTGGGCTCCTGCCCCATACAGACAGTAATGCCTGCCTGGGTTGCCTGTATTTGTGTTGGCGTGGGCAGCGGTTCGGACGTCTGGATCGGCGTCTCTGTCCCTTCCTGCCCACCGAGACAAGCCGGAATGACCAGTAGTAAAAAGAAAAGCCAGTATGGGATGGAAGTTTTTTTCACATTTTCCTGCCTAAAGAGCTGGGGGTCATTGTGCAATTATAACCAGTCCCGTCGGGTAATTTCAAAGAGAAATCCACTACTCAATATCTTTAAAGCAGCAAGGAGAACATTTAATACCTAGTTTTGCTCGAAAAGAAGAGACCGCTTGCGCGGTCTCATTTAGGTTTGTTATTCGGCTTTCCAGCAAGCCACCCAGTGTCCGGGTCGGGCTTCTTTGAACTCGGGCTCTTCTTGAGAGCATTTATCAATGGCGATTGGGCAGCGGGTGTGGAAGCGGCAACCCTTGGGCGGATTAAGCGGGCTGGGCACATCGCCTTTGAGGATCGTGCGGTCGCGCTTCACTTCCGGATGAGGAACCGGGATTGCAGAGAGCAACGCCTTAGTATATGGGTGGAGCGGTTCACGATACAGGGATTCGCGGTCGGTCAATTCGACCATCTTGCCGAGATACATCACCGCAACACGGTCAGAGATATGCTCTACGACGCTGAGGTTGTGGGCAATGAAGAGATAAGTCAACCCGAATTCCGCCTGAAGATCCTTGAGGATGTTCAAGACCTGCGATTGGATGGACACGTCAAGCGCAGAAACCGGCTCATCGCAAACGATAAATTTGGGGTTCAAAGCCAGAGCGCGGGCAATGCCGATGCGCTGGCGCTGACCGCCGGAGAACTCGTGCGGATAACGTCGGGCATGGTATTCTTCAAGCCCCACCTTCTTCAACATGCTGATGGCGATCTCCCAACGTTCCTTGGGGCGGCCCACGTTATGGATCTGCAAACCTTCCATGACGGATTCGCCGATGGGCATGCGCGGATTAAGGGAGGCATACGGATCCTGGAAGATGATCTGCATATCACGGCGAAGGGGTTTGAGCTCGCGCTGACTCATCTTGAGGATGTTCTTGCCTTCAAAATGCACATCACCCGCAGTAGGCTCGATCAGGCGGAGGAGGGTTCGTCCAACCGTTGTCTTACCGCAGCCTGACTCACCCACCATACCAAGAGTCTCGCCTTTTTTGACGGCAAAGCTGACCTTATCCACGGCCTGCACCCAGGCAGTCACCCGCTGAAGCAAACCCGAACGGACCGGGAAATACTTGACGAGTTTGTCCACCACCAACAAGTCTGGTTTTTCTTGTTTGTTCATCGTATTCATGAGAGCATTATTCCTTTATTTTCCAGATTTCATTGGGGCGGTGTGCCCTGGAGCATCTTGATAGAGCCAGCAACGAACCTTATGACCCTCAGCCACATCTATGAGCGACGGATGTTGGTCGGTACAGACTGTGAGATTGTTGTCCACACGGGCGCGGCAACGAGGAGCAAAGCGACATCCCTGCGGCAGATTGATCAGATTGGGCACCGAGCCGGGGATGACATCGAGGCGGTCTCTAATCTCGCCCAGGACTGGGATCGAACCGATCAAACCCTGAGTGTAGGGGTGAAGTGGTTTATCGAATAGTGAAGCAACTGGAGATTGTTCGACGATCTCACCTGCATACATTACAACGACCCGGTTCGCCATTTCAGCAATTACACCAAGATCATGAGTGATCAGCATCATGGCGGAACCAAGCTGCTGCTTCATGTCACGCATCAGGTCAAGGATCTGCGCTTGGATGGTTACATCAAGGGCGGTGGTCGGTTCGTCCGCGATCAAAAGGTCGGGGACGCATGCGAGCGCCATGGCGATCATTACACGCTGCGACATACCGCCGGAAAGTTCATGCGGAAATGAGTCGGCGCGCTTTTCCGGTTCGGGGATACCAACCAACTTGAGCAATTCGACAGCGCGTTCGCGGCCTTTTTCCTTGCCGAAGTCCTGATGGATATTCAACACTTCGGAAATCTGATCACCAGCGCGGAAGACCGGGTTGAGAGCAGACTGAGGCTGTTGAAAGATCATGGAGATACGATTACCGCGCACCTGCATCATATCCTCTTCAGAGGCTTTGACGAGATCCTTGCCATCGAAATTGATCTCGCCATCAACGATCTTTCCGGGGATGCCAATCAGGCGCATAATTGAAAGAGAGGTGACGCTCTTACCGCACCCTGATTCGCCTACAATGCCAAGCACTTCGCCGGGGTAGATCTCGAAATCCACACCATCCACGGCACGCACAACACCATCTTCGGTATAGAAATAGGTCTTAAGGTTCTTCACTTCCAAAAGGGGTTTATTGATCTCGGACACGGGTAACCAAATCTCCTTGGTCGGTGGAATAATTTATTTCCGTTTGCACAGATCGTTTTCTTCGATATAACTTAATAGAGGGTCGTACGTTACAAGATGAAAGGAGCCACCAGAGGGTTTTCCATTCACCAGGCTGAACAGGATGGTCTTCTCCGCATGACGCCCGTCGAGCGGAATAAGCAGGGTGTCAAAATTGGAAAAGAACGGGCTAAAAGAGTGGATCCGTTGGGGCTCATCGTAATGCAACTCGAGTAGCATCATCAGGTCACTCTTCCGGTAATACTCAAAAGTATCGTCAGTAAGGTTCAACTCGTCCCAACGTTTGTCGCCGGAAATCTGGCTGTTAACCAGAGCGGTGATCGCTGCAAGATGAGGAGAATCTTCCTGTATGAGATTCTCCTCGCCATAACAACGCAAGACACCAAAAACCGGAACTGCATCGTACACCGGGTAGAACCACAGCGCATCCTTTGTATACGCGGTCAGGCTCAGGTAAATAAATGCCGCAATCGCCACAAACACCGTAACAAGAAAATTTACGACCGAGGCAGACCGGCCTGCGCTCTGATAGCTGACAGTTCCCACAAAAATCCTGTTTTTATTTAATGATCAAAGTAATCAATACCCGGACGTGGTCGCTTTCGGGAATGCCCTGAATTGTAACAGAGATATTCTTATCCGGCTTGATTCTCAGGAGGGTCAGAGCATCGCCAATCGGGTTCTCGGGGCTGTTGCCACGCTTGGTCCAACCCTGCCCTTCGAGCTCCGCCCGGTAATACTCGACTAATGTATCCAGGTCGCCGAGAACGATATAGGAGATATTCGTATTTTGCGCGGCGAATTTCAATTCCTCGGCGTTTGGATGAACTGGCACATCATCTGGCAGGGAATCGAGGTTGGCTTGCACAGTGGCGGTGGCTGCTGCAACCTCAGCGTCCGATTTACCAGAATCTTCAGAGGCACGCGAACAACCATAGAGCACAAACGAAAAAATCATTATTAATAGTACAGCCGGGATGATCCGCTTCATTTTCCTCTCTCCTTTTCAATAATGAATTAAAGTTTCAGGCGCGGGTCAAGGGCATCACGCAAGCCGTCGCCAATATAATTGAAAGACAGGGAAGTAAGGAAAATACACAGACCGGGGTAAAAAGCCAGCCAAGGCTGCTGCCACATGCGCTCTTGAACGTTCTGCAGCATGTTCCCCCATGTGGGAACCGGAGGTGTAATGCCAAAACCGAGGAAGGAAAGTGCTGCCTCCAAGACGATGACACCGCCAAGCCCCAAGGTGAGGTTGACAATGACCGGGGCTAGCGAGTTAGGGATCATGTGTTTGGTGATGATCTTCCAATCACTGGCACCGAGGGCACGTGCCGCCTGGACGAAGTCCTGCTCACGCAAGCTCAAAACCATGCCACGTACAAGACGGGTAGACCCAAGCCATCCAAATGCTATCAGAACAATCGAGATAATGATCGCTTTTGACCACTCATCAGGCAACCCAGGGATCGTAATCCCACGCAGCATTGCGGAAAAGAAAAGCAGGAGCGGCAGGGTGGGCAAAGTCAACAAGAATTCAACAATGCGCTGAATTAGCGAATCGACCCATTTTCCGAAATAACCGGAAGTGGCGCCTACGATGACACCAATGGTTTCTCCAATGAAATTGACCACAACAGTTACGAAGAGTGAGATGCGTGATGCATACAAAAGCCGGCTGAAGACATCCCGCCCGAGTTCATCGGTACCAAGGATGTGTTCCGACGAAGGATTTGAATAAGAGGGAGCCAGATTCTGCTTATACGGGTCGTAAGGTGCGAGAACGTTGGCGAAGACCGCGGCAAAGATGAAGATCAGAACGAATACCAGCCCGATTACAGCCAACTTATGACGAAGGAAGCGCCGGCCGATGATGACAAACCAGCTTTCTTCTTTTATTGTAGACAGGGTTTCAGAGTCAAGTTGTGCGACCGCCATGTAAGTATCTCCGATAGAAGGTTTAGCCCAGGCGAATGCGTGGGTCCACGATGGTGTAAAGGACGTCACCGATCAATGAAGCGATCACAACCAGTACAGCACTGATAAATAAGAAAGCCATCGCCACAGGATAATCATTTGCACCGAGGGCATGCACGTACAAAAAGCCCATGCCCGGCCAATTGAAGACCGTTTCAGTAATGGTCGCACCGCCAAAAATACCGGGTATCTGAAAAACAACGATCGTGATCAGAGGGATCAAACCGTTGCGCATGGCATGTTTGAGAATGACCACCCGTTCCTTCAGTCCCTTTGCGCGCGCAGTGCGCACGTAGTCCTGGCGTAAAACCTCGAGCATGGAGGTGCGCATAAAGCGGCTCCAGCCGGCCATGTATAACAGAGATAACACAAGTGTCGGAAGAATCGCATGAACGATGATATCGGTCGTCGAGCCCGGCTTGGCGCCCAATAGATCGAGCAGACTCCCCGGCAAGGGGTCTCTGACAAGGATGACATTCCCAGTTGGAAGATAGGGCATTCCAAATGCTTTATAGAGTGGCGATTGGTTTCCCCCGAATAAGATGATCATCATCAGACCAAACCAAAAGACCGGCATGGCTGTGCCAAAGAAGGAAAATGTTGTAACAAAATAATCGAGCCGGGAATATTGCTTGACAGCAGAAATGATCCCAATGGGAACCGCAATCACCAGAGAGATGACAGTTGCAGCCGTCATCAGAATCATTGTGTTGCGCAGGCGGGAGAGAAGTACATCCGCAACGGGTGAACCACGTGCTACATTCCAGGAAACGCCAAAATCGCCGCGTAACACACCATGACTACAAGTCGATTCTACCGACTGACAGGATGAAGTCTGCAATTCCGGTTTGCCAATATCGTCAAACCAGTCTTCGCCGCCCAACCAGGCAATGTATCCCCAGACCGGTCCCCGATGCAACCCGAGGTATTCAGCGATACGCTGAATCTGTTCTTCATTGAAACCTTGATTCTTTCGTCCGCCAGCACCGGCTATTTTCAACTCATCCAGGGGTCCGCCCGGGGCAAGCCAAAGAATAAAGTAAATCGCCATGGATGCGGCGATTACAACCAGTCCCATTTGAAAGAAACGTCTAATTAAATAGTTGGTCATTTCTTTTTCCCTTTCCGGAATAAGGGTGATTTGTCCTGCAAAAATAATAAATAATAACTTGATATAACCAGAATGGAGGATGGTGGTTCCCCACCATCCTCCAAATTTCCGTACTAGACGATCTTAGTTTTCAAAATCGAAGTTCTCAACGTTCCAGAATTCGCTGTTCGCAGTCGGGTCCATGATCACACCGACAACGCCGGGGCGGGTGACAAGGATCTTGGCGCGGGCAAACAGAGGCAGGCTTGGCAGATTGTCGGTGAAGATCTTCTGAGCCTTGGCATGTTCAGAAGCCTTGGTGGCTTCATCAAGAGCCTGAGTGGCGGCATTGCAAGCAGCATCGAAATCGGCATTATCGAAGCCGGTGTCGTTGGAAGCGCCCCAACCTGCTTCGGGGCTTGGGATCTGGGACCCCTGGTACAGGGTGCATGGGGGCTCGACGCCGGTCAGCCAGGCAAATTCGCCGAGGTCGAACTGGCGACCGAACACCAAACCATCGGGGCCGTCTGCAAAGAACTCGGATCCGTAGGTTTCGATTGTGGTTTCGATTCCGCAGTTATCCTTCAACTGAGCCTGGACGATCTGGGTGACTTTTTCACGCAGGGGATTGATACGGGTGCTATGAACAAAGGCAAGTTTGTTGCCTTTGCCGTCATCCATGATGCCATCGCCATCAGTGTCGGTCCAGCCGAGGTCGGCAAGCATTGCCTTGCCCTTCTCAGCGTCGAACTCATAAATGGTGATGTTATCGTCACCAGCATAGAGCGGGTGATCAGCGGATGTATAGGTGTGTTGGACGACAGCCGCACCGTTGGTGGCGCCATCGACAATTGCCTGGCGGTCGAGACAATAGGCGATCGCCTGGCGGAAGGCAACATTCTGGAATAAGATGGAACCATCAGCAGCCTTGAGGGTGGCGGAAGCGCCCTTGTAAGAATCAACAGGCAGTGTGTTGAAATCGAGGTGCTCGAACACTGTACCAGCCACAACCTGCGGGACCATCAAGCCTTCGGCTTCGAACTGGCGGATAAGGGGCAGGGAGCCTTCGAATGCAGCATCCTGTGTACCAAAATCACATTCGCCAGAGGCCAACTGAGCAATGAGCTGGTTGGTATCGGGGATGAAGCGGTAGATGAGTTTGTCCAACTTGGGCAGGCCTTCGCCAGCGCGCCAGTAGGATTCATTTTTCTCAAGGGTCAGGTGATCGCCGGCAACCCATTCGGTCAGTTTGAACGGACCGAATGCAAGCGGATCGCGGTTCACGCCTTCATCGGCAAGCATTTCAGCGGGGGTCATCGGGCTGGAGCCGCCTTCGCC
>CAZYLM010000054.1:3098-14807 GCA_964648645.1 uncultured Anaerolinea sp. | reverse complement strand
AGACGGTCACGTATGCGGGAGGTAGGGAGGATGGAGGTGAGAGATGCGCTCATTTGCTGGTTTTTATAAAGATCAAGACATTCTGGTTGTCATAAGCCAAGTGATAATTTTCGCTCAGCTGCAATTCCAAACCAAGTCGGGAGTCTGGTTTTGCCATCAGGATGTGATCGAAGAAAAGATCCGCTGCTTTACTTTCCGATTCGATGCAATGGAGGCTATCGCAGCGTTGAAGATTTTGAATTATGCCTGCCCGGTCAAAAAAATTATCTCCGTCGATCCATTCATATCCCTGGATGGTCGTTAAACTTTTTCGGTCGGTGATCGCAGGGAACCATTCGTTCAGCGGATCCTTGAAAAGAAAGACATCATTCGTGATGATCAAAAATGTTGAGTCGGCTGGTGTATTATCGCGAACCCATTCTAGGGCATTGCGTTGATCAAGTGTCACCTGGTTGGCGAGCAGAGTTGGGAGATACAGCTGTGAGCCTATAAACTGCCCAAGGAAGATGTATAGAAGCATAGCCTGGCCAATTCCGGTTTTAGGGAGTTTTTCCAAGTCGATCTGAAAGGTTTTTCCGGAAAGATTCGCCAAAGCAGGAAGTATTAAGTCTGATAATGCGGTGGCTGCCAGTATTGCAGTTGGGATGGTGGCTATGTTTGGGGCATTTCGGGGTTCGACGATGAACGGCACAATGAAAAACGCAGGCAACAGCCACTCACGTTTTGCGAGTTGCGCAGCCAGACCAAGGATCGTTAGCACGGCAACGGTTGTCATGAGTGGTTCCTCGGTGATTGAGATAAACAGAATGCCAAAAGCGAACTGGATTTCTGTCATACCGGTCTGGCTGGCGTGAAGGAAGGGAGAGAAGCCGTGGATTGCGAGTGCAGGGATCCACCATAACGATGTCAGCGCCAGCGTTCCAATCGCAATGCCGATCGCATGGAATACACCTTCTTTGTTCCTGCCGTAAAATACCCACATCAAGATCCCCATAATTATCGAATGGAGTGCTGCTTCAGGATGTGTGAGACACACAAGTGCAGAAGCCAGAATTGCAGAAAAGAGATACTTTCTATCCTTGCATTTGAACAGCAGAAAGTAGCTGACAACCCCTGCCATAAAAAAAAGTAGTCCAAGGCTGCGTGTGATTCCACCGCCTTTAATGAGCCAGGTGATGGAGCGCGGGATTAATGCATAGACCATCAAAGCAATCCCTGCTCTGATGCTTGACCCCATCAAAGACCTTGCTAGGAAGTAAAAAACAGGAAGGGATAGGACAAGTACGATGGCGGGGAACCAACGCATTACGTCGAGTAGTGGCGTATTGAAAATATCGGTTGTAAAAGCGACCAGATAAAAAGCAAGTGGGGGATAAGTAAAGGGAATTGGCATCCCGTTATAAAGTACCTGTATTGGTAAAAGATAGTGATTTCCCTGCACTGCTAGGACCATCTTATAGAACAACCCGCCATCACCGATGGGAAAATCAGCGAGAGCAGGGACCATCAACCGAATCCCTGCACCCAAGGCAATGCCAATGATCAAATAAAGGTTTGCCCCCGCTTTCTCAATCAGATTTCTCCATTTTTCAATACCCCCGGCGAGCTGATGGTTCTGGTTGTTGTTCATTTGGTATCCCTTGTGGCAAACAGCAGTTTTATTAGGTAGTTGATCGGGCACCCATATTTTACAACTTCTTCATAATTCGTTTGCATTTAATCCACCTGAAAAATCCCGGTCTCTGTAGAATGGGCGAGAGTTACTTTTGAAGTGGCTTTGACTTGAATAATGGAGATAAAATGTCTAACTCAAATCGAACAAAATTACTTTTAGATATCGGGACCTTCCTCGCGTTTCTCATAACGATGGACCCTCGATTTAGCGGACTTGCCATCCATGAATGGCTGTCGCTCGCATTGGCCGGGACGATCATTGTCCATTTGTTGCTGAACTGGGATTGGATCGTAAACGTTACCAAACGCTTCTTTGTCAAGGCGACAAATGGTGCCCGGGTTAATTACTTCCTGAACTGGCTGTTGTTTTTTGACGGTATTCTGATCATGCTTTCTGGGATCATGATCTCAGAATCCGCCATGCCTGCCTTGGGTGTTTTCCTGCCTGAGAATTTCGCCTGGCGCAGGCTGCATGACATGTCGGCTAATCTGGCACTGCTCATCATGGGTTTGCACCTGGCAATGCATTGGAACTGGATTATCACCACCTTCAAGCGGGTATTCCTGGGTGGAAAGAAACAGCAGCCGGTTGCGATCATTGCCAGGGAGGCGTAAGGATGAAGACCATTTTTCGAATTATTGTCATTTTAGCGGCAGCCACCATTGTCGGCAGTTTGTTGTATGCAGGGGTAATGTCTGCAGGGACTACGTCGGGCTTCAACGGTTTCGACGGAGATGGTGACCGCCCCCAGTTTGAGGCTGGGCGTGAAGTTCGACCGGATGGATTTGGTGAAAATCTTAACCCAGAGGGTGAGCGAAGGGGGCATGACGAGAGCGGTGGCTTTCCTGGCGGAATTCTCAAGGCTATTGTTCTGATGTCAGTCGCGGGAGGCATCTACTCTCTGTTTGTATCGGGAGGGCGGACTGCTAAAAAAATTCTGGCATCTTAATAGGGTATGCTCCTAAAATCAAAACTCCCTGGTTAATCAAATGTCCAGGGAGTTTTGATCGATTTCTGCCTGACTTACGGTTTTATGCTCCAGTACCTTACCGTCCCGTCACGGGAGGCCGTAAGGAGGGAAAGTTTATCCGGCGTGAAAATGATTCGAATCACCGCTCCGTTGTGGCCTTCGAGTGTGCCCAATGGGAAACTGCTGTTGACTGCCCAAACCCTTGAATTGCCATCTATTCCTCCGCTGATTAAAATGGAGCCGTCTGAAGAATATGCGAGCGTTTCGATCCCGATCTGATCAGTCTCGATCTGGTAAAGCGCACTACCCGGATTGAGGGACCATATCTTCAGCTTGGAAAGATTTGTCGAGACGAAAGTCTGACCTTCCGGCGAAATCGCAGTCTGTACGTCGAAGGTTTTTTCATTCAAGAAGTAAAGCACAAACCCCTTGGCAACATCCCAGATTTTGATCTCACCTTCGTGCGAGCTGCTCAACAGGCGGGCACTGTCTGATGTGAATGAAATGTTAAGGACGTGACCGACAAAACCCTCGAGTTTTTTATTGATCTTTCCATCAATGGTACTCCATAGAATAATGGTTGTATCGTCCGAACCCGAGGCAAGCAGAGAGTTGTCTGGTGAAAATTCGATGTCGTTGATGTCTCCGGTGTGGCCGGTCAGAGTGAATAACTCGGTGCCATCTCCCGCATTCCAAACATGGATGGTGTCGTCTTCAAACCCGGCTGCGACCCATGCGCCATTGGGCGAATAGGCAAGACAGGTGGGGGGGCTGCCGGTCGTGCTAAGAGGAAAAATGAATTCCCTGGTTACAGCATTCCATATCGAAACAGTTCCGTTATCGTATGCGGTGACGAGATTACTCCCATCCGGTGAAAGTGCTATATCCACCAATCTGTCACCATACTCTTGTTTGGACACGATCTGTGCCCCATTGGTGACATCCCAGACGATCAAAAGACCATCTGCACCACCAGAGGCGATCATTGAACCGTCGGGTGAGTAGGCAAACGCATGGACTGCCCTAGTGTGACCAATAAATGGACGGACGACATCACCCGTTTCTCGATCATACAATGCCAGAGAGTTCAAACCTGTCCGGACGGCAAGAATCTTTGGGTCTGTTGAGAAAATGACCCGGCTTGCGCCGCCTTGCTCGCCTTTGTATTTTTCCACTTCTTTCCAGGTCGATGTATCCCAGAGGCTGATTACAGTGTCCACGGTTTTCTTGTTTTTCGAAATGGCGGCACCTGAAACAGCAAGACGTGAACCATCCATTGAAAAGTTGACGTTTAACGCAGGGCTGCCCTTGTATGTTATTTCTTTTACGAGGTCTCCGGTTTCGACGTCCCACACCCGCACAACACCTTCGAATACAGCAGTGCTCGCCAGGATTTTGCCATCCGGCGAAAGGGCAATACCAACGATGGACGATTCGGCGCCTTTGATGGTTTTTGTCAATTCGCCGCTTGATACATCCCAAAAGTGAATTGACCCATCGCCATGCCCAGCCACAACCTGATTGCCATCCGAAGTGTATGTGACATTATGCATTTCGTCCGCAGTGAATTTGATAGTCCCATTTTCATTGGGGACACTCAGAGTCTTCATAATTTCAAACGTTGAGGCATCCCACACTGCCACACTGCCATTCGGCAGCCAGGCGGCAATGGATTTTCCATCAGGGGAATATGCAAGGCTTGCGATCCAATCTTCACCTGCAAACTCACCGAGAAGTTCAAGGGTTCTAGCTTCGTAAACACGAATGCCTGTCGATGACGAGACGGCGACCTTGGAACTGTCTGGCGAAAAAACGATCTGCCCGATGACTCCATTGCCTAGGCGGTGAGTCTCTTTTACTTCTTCGGCGCTGGACAGGTCAATCACCGCCGGGGTGGGTGTAGGGGTGAGGGTTGGCGTAAACGTCGGTGTGACTGTAGACCTTGGAGTGAATGTACTTGTCGGTGAGGTTGTGGAGGTACTTACCGGGGTCGCTGTAGTCAGTTGTGGTTTGGGGGTAAAAGGGTTAAGCCCTGGGATGAGGAAAATCGCGGCAATTGCCCCGGCGATAGCCGCGATAATAAAGAGCCATATGCAACCGACGAGAAGTTCGAGACGGATAAAGGATTTTTTTCCAGAAGCTGGTTTTGCGTTCATAGGTTGCCCTCCGAAACAGGCGTTTTGAGAAATTGTATGAGGATGCCTGCAGGCTGTCAAATGGAGGGGAAGGAAAGGCTTTGGAAAGTTGTTAGGTCTTTTATGTCGCGGGCAATTCAATAATGACTTTTAATCCTTTTCCTTTTTCGCTTTCCGCCCAAATACGCCCGGCATGCATTTCCACAATGGATTTGGCGATCGCCAATCCCAACCCGGAACCGCCATCATTGCGGTTACGGGATTCATCTGCACGGTAAAACCTGTCGAAAATATGAACGGCTTCATCCGGAGTGATGCCTTCGCCGCTATCCGCGACCGAGAGCTGAACCCAGTTTCCTGTGGATTGTGTTTTCAGCCGGACGTTCCCGCCTTCGGGTGTGTGGCGTAGCGCATTATCCAGAATGTTATTGAGAACCTGAGAGAAGCGGCTTGGATCTAAGTTCGCTCTTGGGGAACCGGGGTCAAGTTCGAGGTCTAGCGTGATGCGTTTTTGGTTGAACAGGGTCAGGTAGTGGGCTTGGAGGTCGCTCATAAAGGCGTTTAAATCTACGGGTTGGAAATCCACAAAAAGCTCACCGGCATCTGCTAGGGAAAGGGTGCGCAGATCGCTGATGAGATGCTCGAGGCGTTCGGCTTCCTCACGGATGATCTCAAAATTCTCTCGTGATGGTTGCAGGACTCTATCCTTGACCCCTTCTGCGTGTCCAAGAATTAATGTGACGGGTGTGCGGAGTTCGTGCGCGATATCTGCGGTCATTTGCTTGCGCAGGTTGAAAGAGCGTGCCAGTGCCGCGCTCATCTTGTTGAAGGAGTTCGCGAGTTCGCCGATCTCGTCCCATGAGCGGACGGGGACTTGTTGCCCAAGGTCGCCGTCTGCCATGGCGTGGGTTGCTCTGGTCAATTCACGGATGGGGCGGCTGATGTTGAAGGAAAGGATGATCGCAAGGAATAGTGCGAACAAAATGGTGGCAATTGCACTAAAGAATATCGAGCCGTTCAACCGCCGCAGGAATTCGTAGTCGAGGGGGCTTTTTTCCGGAGCTTTGGGAATGAGAAGGATTCCGACCGTCTTACCGCCCGCCTCGATCGGATACCCATTTTCGAACTCTTCTTCATTGCACATCTCGCCGGGCATTCTGCCTTCCCCGGCAACTACAATGGTTCGGTCCATGTCGGCAATTGAAAAGATCAGCGGTCTTTGGTTGTCATGCCAGGCGGGTTCGTGACCAAAGCGTTGGAATTGTCCTTCAATTCCATCCCAGCTTTGATTTTTCTCGTAGAACTTTCCAAGGTCCTCTGCTAATTCCGCTTCGTAGCGGTCATTGATGAACCGGTCGAATTCACGAGTGGATAGAATCCGCGAAGAAACGACAACGATGCCCGTGCTGAAAATGCTGATGAGCAGAAACGCGAAGATAAGCTTTGCGGAAAGTTTCATTGGGAAGGCGCTCACCCTTTTCGTAACCGATATCCAACTCCATACACGGTTTCGATATGGGTCGGCTTGCGCGGGTCCAGTTCGATCTTGGCGCGAAGATTTTTCACATGAGTGTCGATGGTGCGTTCATAACCTTCATAGCGGACACCCTGAATGACGTCGAGCAGATCCAGTCTCGAGAAAACTTTGCCCGGCGAGGTCATGAGCGCGGTGAGCAGGTCAAACTCGGAGGGAGTCAGGTCGATGTTGCGCCCCTCGACAGATACTTCGCGCGTTTCGCGGTCGAGGGAAATATCGAGAACTTTCAAGCTTTGCCCTTTGGGCTCGTTCTTTCCCGCGCGTCGCAATACATTGCGTACACGTGCCATTAATTCCCGCGGCTTGAAGGGTTTGGTAACGTAATCGTCGGCACCGAGTTCCAGCCCGATGATCTTATCTTCATCCTCTACCTTGGCGGTCAACATGATAATGGGTGTGTCACTTTCCGCCCTGTGAGCGCGCATGAATTCATAGCCGTTCATCTCTGGCATCATGATGTCCAACACCACTAGGTCAGGCCTTTCCTTTCGGGCAACAGCCAGGGCTTCATTGCCATTGTAAGCGGCCACAACATGATAACCCTCCTGTTGTAAGTAACTTTGGAGAAGTGAGACCATACGGCGTTCGTCATCGACAATGAGGATGGTTTGAGGCATGGAGTCATTATCCCATAATTGTTGTGAAGAATTTGTGTGGATTAAAGAACACCCGCCTCTTTTCAAGGCGGGTGGTTGTTACCTTCCATGAGGTCGGGTGCTACGCTGATTCCGAATTCTCGTCGACCGGAACCGTTGGGTTTTGTGGTGTGGTTTCAGTTTTTACCAACTTCCAGCCACTGCGTTTGACGAATGTGAATGCGAGCCAGATCAGTCCTGCAAACACAGCCAGCCTGATCAAGCCAAACAACGGGGAGAAAAAGGAAAATCCGCCGCGTCTGCCAAAATCTCTTGTGTGGTCGAATCCGCGATTGGCGAAATTATGCCCATCGAAGCCGTGGCCGTGCATTCCATCCGGTGTCTGGAAATGACCCCGTCCTTTCGCAGTCAGTGCGGCAATATTATCTACAGACAGACTTGCCCCTTGTATCATGCCGAGGCGGTAACCTGTAAAGCCCACGCCAGCTAGGACTACAAGGGTCAACAAGATGGTGAGAATTCGTCTCAACCAGGTTGAATTTTTCATGTTTACCTCCAATTTGTAAACTTGATTAGATTGTCGCACACCTCTGTTTCAAGCCGGTGGAGGAATTGTGTGGAGGTTGTGGGGGAGGCTTAGCCGGAAGGCACATCGCGGATCAGCCCAGGGCAAATCCGCGATGAGATAAATCTATTCGTATGCCAGCGTGTCTCTTACTGTCAACCGTGAAGCCCTTCTTGCAGGTAGGGCGCTGGCAAGCGTCCCGAGAATAATGGTGAAGATTAGCCAGGCAATAATGCCAGTCACCCCATAGACGGCAGGCATGGGCGCTGTCATGATTGCCATGCCAACCCCGAAACATAGAACATTCGTGATCGGTATCGAGAGCAGGATGCTGATCGCCCAGCTGATCAACCCGATCACCATACCTTCGGTGATGACAATCGCCTGAATGTCACCGTTGCTTGCCCCAATGGCGCGCATCACGCCGATCTCACGGGTGCGCTCCAAAACGTTGATACTCATGGTTCCCATCAAGCCGAGTCCACCCACGATGGCGATCAGAGTTGCCATAACGAGCATGAAGTAGACAAGCACATCGGTCTGTGCCTTTTGGTCGCGGATGAAATTTGCTCCCAAAGTGGTCGACGTGATGTTGATTCCCCGCTCTTTGAAGGAGGATTGAAGCTGTTCCAATACCCGTGTTTGGGTGGCTGCATCGTGTTTATCCGTCACTATTCGCAGGGAATACGCCATTTCAGGCTGACCGACCAGCGTACTTAGATACTCATAATTGACGTACAAAAGCGGCGGGACGACATTCCCGGTGATGCTGTAAATGCCGACGATCAACCAATCGGTCTTCTTGCCATCGATGTCGATCGGGAGCCGGTCGCCGACTTTCAAGTCCGGATAGATTTGCAGGAGGTGATTGCCAATGACAATGGCATTTTCGTCGCCAGGCTGCAGCCAACGCCCGGATGTGATCAGCGGATCGATCAGGATCGAAGTGGAAGGGGGGGCAACGAATAGAATCTGAGTTCCGGCTTCTTCATCATTGAACTCCACTGTCCCCGAGTACTCGAGCCAGCCTTCAGAGGCGACTACTCCCGGGATTTCCTCGGCAATGGAGGCGACCTTGTCGTATCGGTAACCACGGTCGAAGGCGATATTGACATCTGCGAGGAAATATCCTTGAATATCCTGGATTGTCTTGTCGAAGGATGCCCATAGGTTGTAAACAGCGATGAAAACTGCACCGCCGAGGACGAGCGTGAAGAGTGTCAACAAAAGGCGGGTCCTTCTCCGAAACGTATTTCTAAGCGATATGCGGATCTGGCGCGGGATCAGAACCGAATTTTTTCCGACCTTCTCTTCTTTTACTTTGGCATTCCCACCCAAGCCGTAATCGCTCAATGCCTCCCGGACGGTTGTACGCACACTGTTGTATATTGGGAGCACTGCCGCCATAAGTGGAATAACGATTGCCACCAATATCTGCTGTATAAGAGTAGAAGAATATCCTTTGTATTCCGCCGGGTGGAAGTTCAACCAGGCAGCCATACCGCCGCCGATGCTCTGTGCTGCAGCATTCCCTACCGGGACGGCAAGCGCCAATGCACCAACGCCAAATGAGAGGATCAGCACGAGGTACATGCCAAAGATCTGCAGAGTGTTGCCCCCCGTGGCTTTCATGATACCGATCTGCCGCGTGTGTTGCGTCATCAGGGCTGTGATCGTGTTTACGATCAGAAAGCCGCTCAGAAAAACGGTCAAATATCCGAGGATGCTGAGGACAAAGAACACGCCTTGTGTTACGCTGTAAGCAAAGTGATGGCCGGGTTGATATACATTGACATAATATATCGTCGAGCCTGCCCGCTCGAGCCGGTCTGCCACTGTTTGGGCAACTTCCGTCACATGGTCAGCATCTGTTTGCTTTTCAGAAACACTGATTGCAAGCCGTCCGTAATTTTCTATATCTCCGCCCATCCACTCAAGCGTATCCGGTGTGACGTAGGCAGTAATGATTTGTGCCAGGTTATAAGGAATCCCTGTCACAGCATGCATGTAACCGGCAAAGATCAACTCGCGCCGCTTGCCGTTATCCAATTCCACGATGACTTTATCACCGGGTTCCAGCCCCAACGACAGTGCGCTCGAATCGAAGATCACTTCTTTGTCGCTGTAAACCGGGATACTCGCCTGACCAATCGCGGGTTTTAGGAAATTCAAGGTCATTTCAGCCGGGTCTTCTACAGCGGTGAAACTGATCTCAGCCCGTTCATTTTCGGGCAGGATGATATGTGCGCCAAGGCTGTATGAACCTTCCACAGCTTCGACGCCAGACACACCCCGCGCAAGGTCCACCGATTCGTCGTCCAGTTCCGAGGCGTATACCTCAGCTTCCGATGGATTTGCGGAGAGAAAATCACCGTCCATGCTTTCGTTCATGTACAACGCAAGATTACTGTTAAAACCAACGGCGAAAGTGCCTACCGCGATAGTGACAATGGTCAGGAATGTCCGGCCGCGGTTGCTCCAAAAGTCAGCCCAGACTTTTTTCCAGCGACTCGAGATCATGATGAGACTCCCCTCCAGGATAGATTCTCACCCTGATGCCTGTCCGCCATTTGGTGCAGCGCCTCACGCGTGACCTCGGACTGCTTCAGCAGTTCTGATAGTTTTTCATAACCAATGGCAAGAACTTCCACGGGTCCACTTTCTGATGCGCGGATCGAAGCCCGATGTTTCTTCTCGTGGAAAAATTCCATCTCGCCGAAAACTTTTCCGGGTCCGAGTTGAAGCGCCACCACGTCAGATTGGTTCTGGCGGGGGAGGACAACTTCCACAGTTCCATGCGATACGATATAGAAGGTATCCGCATTCGTGCCTTCTGCAAGGATCATTGCCCCCGCTTCGAATGAAAGTTTATTTGCCGATTTGGTTGCCAGCAATAACTGGGTATGCGAGAGGGTCGGCATTGCTTTTGCAACATATTCGTTGACGATCTCGCCGTCTGCGATCAAGGCAGTACGGTGAGTTCGCTTAGCCATGGCGCTATCGTGGGTGACGATGATGATCGTCTTGCCTTTTTTTACGAGCGAGTTGAATAAAGCAAAGACGGATTCGGCAGTCTTTGAGTCGAGATTGCCTGTTGGTTCATCGGCAATGATGACTGGCGGGTCGTTCGCGAGCGCCCTGGCGATCGCGACACGTTGCTGCTGCCCACCTGAGAGGGCAGTCGGGAGTTTGTGGGCGTGGTCGGCAAGTTCAACCAGGTCCAACAATTCCATTGCCCGTTTGCGGCGCTCAGCGGGAGTGTACATCCGGCAGAAATCCATTGGCAGCATAATATTCTCGATGACCGAAATCATCGGCAGCAGTTGGAAAAATTGGAAGACCACGCCGAGATTCTTTCCACGCCAGCGGGCCATGCGATTTTCGTTCAATTCGTGAACGGCAGTATCGTTGACCCATACCTCGCCTTTTGAAGGGCGATCAATGCCGGTGATCATATTCAGCAAGGTGGTCTTGCCGCTGCCCGATTTGCCGATGATGCTGACGAACTCGCCTGCATTGATCTGCAGGTCGACCTCGGTCAATGCCCGGTAATCGCCCACAGCGGTTTTGTAAAATTTATCCACATTCTGCATATCGATGATCGGGCGACCCTCGAAAGTCTCTGTGTCTTTTGATTTGAAAAAGGAAATAGCCATGTTATAAAAGTCCTGTACTGCAAAGATAAGTCTGCAGTTTGGCGTCAATGCCAGGGGAGTTACTCGAACGTAACCACTGCGGTCATTCCCCAGCGCATGGCGGGATCAAGGTCCGTAAGCAGGATGGTGACCTCATACACAATATCACCCTGATTCTCAGAATATTCCTGCCCAATTGAGAGGATGTGCCCCTTGAACTCCTTTCCGGGCATGGCGTCCAATTTGACGACGACAGGCTGTCCTTCACTCAAGTTGACAACGTCAATCTCGGTCAGGTCAGTGGTTTTGACAAGCCACTTGGATGTGTCGGCGATGGTTACTACAGGTGCGCTGGAAGAAGCGAATTCGCCGACTTTGAGGTCAAGCTTAGTGACCACTCCCGCAAGAGGGGCGCGCAGTTCAGCATTGGCAAGGATTGCGCGCAATGCAGCGGTATCAAGCGAGAAATCGGTGTCCTGTAGGGCATTGAAATCAGCCTCAGCATTGGCAACCCGTACCTGAGCGTTTTGGAAATTTGATTCCAACTCCAGCCAGCGAATTGCAACCCGGTAAAGTTGCCAGGCTTCATCTAATGC
>CAZYLM010000054.1:0-2998 GCA_964648645.1 uncultured Anaerolinea sp. | reverse complement strand
CCCATCGGGCGGGGATATCAAAATCATCGAGGTGGCTTTGGGCATCGCGAAGTTCCTGGTAAGCTTCAGTGAGTTCCTGGGTGGCTTTGGCACGGGCATCTTCGAGGGTCTGCGCCTCATCAGACTGAACAACCGCAAGCACATCACCGGCAGCGACTTTGTCGCCCTCCTTGACCGGTAAATCGCTGACCAGCCCCGACGCATTAAGAGAAATTTCCGTAAACGTGATCGGTTCCAGCTTGCCTTCGGCAATGATGGTGCCATCCGCTTCCACAACCGGAATGGGTGTAGGTTCGGGAGTCGCTTGGGCAGAACTGCATGCGGTGAGCAGAATGGCAATGATGATTGGGACAATAAGTTTCTGAGGTTTCATGTTGATTTCCTTTGAGAAGGTATTAATTTTCGATCTATTTGGTGCCTTTATTTCAGTTTATTACATTTTTCCTGATTATTTACGGGGAAAACAGGTCTCTGGTTGCAAAAAAATAAGCACAACCTTGGCGGGTCATGCTTATTATCGACTGTTTTTTCGATCTCGTACCCACCCTATAGGAGGGGATTTACTCTTTTTCCAGCAGCAGGCTGGCTTCTTCGGTCAGCCAGCGCCTCCCGTCACGCGCAAGCAGGTCGTATCCTTCAGGGGGGCCCCAGCTGCCTGGTTTGTAAACAGCCAGAGGCGGAGTCTGATGCTTTTCCCAAGTCTGGAGGATGGGGTCGATGAGCGACCATGCTGTCTCCACTTCATCGGCTCGGGTGAAGAGAGAAGCGTCGCCCTGCAAGGCATCAAGAAGCAATCGCTCATATGATTCGGGGATGGCGGATTTCCCAAATGCCGATTCGTAATGGAATTCCATATCCACCGAGCGTGTTTCGTTGACCGTATCCGGTGCTTTAGCTTCAAAACGAAGATGGACTCCCTCGTCCGGCTGGAGATAAAGCACGAGCATGTTTGGCTTCATAGTTTGCATGGGGAACATGGTAGTAGGCGGTTCTTTGAATTGGATGATGATTTGGGTCATCTTCTCGGAGAGGTTCTTTCCCGAGCGGAGATAGAACGGGACACCCTTCCATCGCCAGTTGTTGATATACAGCCGAAGGGCGGCGTATGTCGGCGTGGTGGATTTGGGATTCACTTTTTCTTCGTTACGGTAGCCCTTGTATTGGGCCCGAACTGTATTTGCGGAGACTTCTTCCGGCGTCATGGGTTTGATGGCGCTGAGCACCTTTACCTTTTCATTACGCAAGTGGCTAGCGCTGAATGAGGCGGGCGGTTCCATGGCAACAAGGGTTAATAGCTGGAGGAGGTGGTTTTGGAACATGTCACGCAGTACACCGACACTATCGTAAAAGCCCGCGCGGTGTTCCAACCCCACTTTTTCAGAGACAGTGATCTGGACGTGGTCGATGTAATTACGATTCCAGATCGGTTCGAAGATCGTATTGGCAAATCGGGTGAAGAGTATGTTTTGTACGGTCTCCTTGCCGAGATAATGGTCGATGCGGTATATCTGTGTTTCGTGCAGTGCCTTGTGGACCTGTTTGTTCAATTCCACAGCAGAAGCAAGGTCTGTGCCGAAGGGCTTTTCGAGTACTACACGCCTCCAGCCGCCGTTCTCGTGGAGTTGATCGGTGGCATTCAAATTATCCACGATGGATGGGAACAATGTGGGAGGAGTTGCCATGTAAAAGAGGCGGTTTGCGCCGGGCTCATCTTTTTCCAACTCATTCAACAAATTTGCCAGTTTGGAAAAATCGCCAGCCTCGGTGTATTTCCCAGTCTGGTAATAAAGATTTCCGCAGAAAATATTCCAGTCCTCATCTGTAAACTCGAATCCTGAGAATTCTTTGGAGCCTTGGTGTAGATGTTCGCGGAATTTTTCATGGCTAAATTCCGTACCGCCGAATCCGACGATACGGAATTTCTTTGGCGTGCGCCTCTTGCGAAAAAGATTGAAGAGTGAAGGGATAAGTTTGCGCTGGGTCAGGTCGCCGGAAGCGCCAAAGATAATGATCGTTGTCAGTAAACCGTTGTAAAGAGGGGTATTCATAAGAGTGACCATTGACGATGGACGACGGTGAGATATCGCCTATTGTCTGCCTTTTGTTATTCAGCTTTTTTAATGGCGTGCCCGCCGAACTGATTCCGTAAAGCGGAGAGCATGCGGGCAGGGTAATTCTCTTCGTCGCGGCTGGCAAAACGCATTTGCAGCGCAAGGGTAATGACCGGGGCTGGAACATCCAGGTCTATCGATTCAAAAACCGTCCAACGACCTTCGCCAGAGTCTGCCACCCAAGGTCTTATGTCTTTGAGTTCTGTGTCTTCATTGAGTGCGTTTGCAGCGAGGTCAAGCAACCACGAGCGGACGACGCTGCCGTGCTGCCAGATGTGAGAGACCTGTGCGAGGTCAAGACCAAATTCTTTCTTGTTTTTCAAGATACCGAAACCTTCAGCAAAGGCTTGCATCATGCCGTATTCGATGCCATTGTGAACCATCTTTACGTAGTGACCGGCGCCATGCGGACCGACACGTCCCCAGCCGAGTTCTTTTCCGGGAGCGAGAGTTTCGAAGATGGGATTCAATTTCTTGGTCACTTCTTCTTTGCCGCCGATCATCAAACTATAGCCTTCGGTGATGCCCCAAATACCGCCGCTGGTTCCGCAGTCGACAAAGTCGATGCCTTTGGCTTCGAGCATTTCAGCGTGCTTGATGGTGTCTTTGTAGTTCGAGTTACCGCCATCGATGATGATGTCGCCGGGTTTCAATAAGGCAGCGACTTTCTCGATGGTTTCGGTGGTGGTGGCTCCCGCTGGAACCATGACCCAAACTGCTTTGGGAGAAGAGGTCAACTTGCCGACTGCTTCTTCCACTGAGTATGTGCCTTCAATGCCTTCTTTAACGGCACCATCTACTGTTTCTTTTGTGCGGGCATACCCAATGACGCGATGTCCGCCTTTGGTGAGGCGTTTCGCCATGTTCAATCCCATTTTTCCTAAACC
>CAZYLM010000053.1:0-15212 GCA_964648645.1 uncultured Anaerolinea sp. | reverse complement strand
GATTCGATGCGTGAGAGGTCGAGAAGCTCTTGCGTCATCTGGCTCAGCGCATCCACTTCGGTGTGGATGCGTTCCAAAAAGCGTGGACCAGCTTCCGGGTCCGATAATGCGCCGCTTTGCAGGGTTTCAGTTAGGGCTTTGAGCGAGGCGAGGGGAGTTCGCAGTTCGTGCGAAACGTTCGAAATAAAATCCCGCCTCACGGTTTCCAGTTTTCGCACCTGGGTGAGGTCCTGGGCAAGGATCAAGCTTCCGCTTTCATGGTTGTCCGGGATGACAATGATCTGGAGATATTGTTTTCGTACGGGGAGGGCAACGCTCTCGACCTGCATGACGCCGGTGTCTTGGCAGCGCTTCCAGGCTTCTATGAGTTGGTGGCTGCGCAACACCTGGGCAACGCTCAATGATGTCGGGTTTGTGGTATCGAAGATCCGGCTTACGGCGGGGTTTGCGAATTGCACCTTCCCGTTCGAATCGGCGATCAAAACCGCGTCGGTAAGCTGGTCGAGGATGGTGGAGAGACGGGCGTTCTGCTTTTCCAACGCGGAAAGTTCGGTTTCAAGACCCTGCTTTAATGAAGTGATCGCTTTTGAAAGCGACTCGAGTTCCTTGTCAGCATCCGGGACTCGCCCAGGTTCCTCCTGAATGTCTTTTTCAAATTCGCCGAGCCGTTTCTTCAGGCTGTAATACTGCCATGCGAACCAGACCGCGAAGAGGAAGAAAACGAGCGCAAGAAAATAGGAAATTTGGTTCATGACTCATGGCCGTGATGCGTGGATTACGTTTCACACATCGCAGTCTATCCTTCGAACCGATACCCGCCGCCTCTTACAGTGACGATGCGTTTCGGTTCGCCCGGGTTTTCTTCGATCTTTTGTCTCAACCAGCGGACGTGCACGTCCACAGTGCGGCTGTCGCCGATGAAATCCCAGCCCCAGACCCTCTCGAGGATGAACTCGCGGGAGAGCATCTGGCGGCGATGTTCAGCCAGGAAGAGCAGTAGTTCATATTCCTTTGGTTTTAGCTGGACGGGTGCATCGTTCAGTAACACTTCCCGGCGTGTGAGGTTGATGGTCAGGTTATCGTAGGTGAGGGTTTCGTGCCGCGCTTCTTCGACTGGCTTGCCCATCTCTTCCTTTAGTAAACGTGCCCGCCGTAATTGGGCTTTGACCCGTGCGATCAATTCACGCATCGAGAACGGTTTCGTCAGGTAGTCGTCCGCGCCGACTTCGAGACCGACCACACGGTCGATCTCATCGTCACGGGCGGTGAGCATCAGGATGCCTGCACTCATTTCCTTGCGCAGGATGCGCGCCACTTCGAATCCGTCGATTTCGGGCAGCATGATGTCCAATATGATCAGGTCGGGTTTCGATTTGCGGGCAGCGTCCAGCGCAGTACGCCCATCTGCCGCTGTTTCAATGTGATATCCCTCTTTCTTCAGATTATAGGCAAGCGTTTCCTGCAGGGCTAGTTCGTCTTCGACGATCAGAATTTTTTCAGGCATGGTTGGCACTATATCATAACGGTCCATTCCTTCGGTTAAGACGGGGTTAATGGCATTAATAGCGAAGGTTAACGCCTGCCCGGGGAGGAACCGGTTATCGCTTTTTATTAAGAGCCAATGGCAGGGTGACGATCAACACGATGACCATTCCCATTACGACGATTCCATCCGTTGAACCGATCTCAGAATCGTCGCCTTCCTGCAAGGCATGAGTGGGTGTCGATTGTCCGGTTTGGCTTGCATCTGAGCTCAATGCAAATGCGGCAGGCGGGTTGAAATTTGCCAGGCTCAGAATGAGGATTAAAAGACCCAGGAGCACAACAACGATTCCGAAAACATGTTTTGCCTTCATTGTGGCTTCATTATATATTGAATCTTGCCCATATGTGGGCGGGTGGCAGATTGCGAAACGCATCACACGCACACGTGTTTCAATCTTGGAGTATTGGTCGTTTTCCTTTTGCATAAGGGCACCGTTTTCTGCCCTTAAAGGCATCGGTAACTCGATGAGAAAGCACTCTGAATATCGGTAGTTTGTACTGTTTGCTGACCTTCGAGGAAGGTTCTTTCGCTGGATATGAAAGCGCCGAAAAGGGAAACAGGATAACTTGTACCTTTTTACACTTTCGATGTATAATCCCGCCGTTATGCATCTTTCAGGCAGGTGCATGACTCGAAAATGGCTTACCAGGATATCGCGGCGCAGAGGATTGAATCGGGCGTTCATTTATTGATGGAACGGCGCGTCGCATCGTGATCTTTACTAGAAAACAAAAAGGCAATCTGCTAATGCTGTCGTTGGCAAAAGGCGGCGTTACCTATATTCTTTTCAGGAGCATCCATGATCAAAAAGTTATTTGACTGGCTGAAACAGCCCTTAGGTCTGATAGCGGCGGGGATCGTGGTCCTGGCGTTGTTCAGTGCGGTGGCTTACGGGATTTATACGACCCAGCAAGCACCCGAACAGCCCGTGCCGGGATTTCCCCATAAGACCCACGTCTCCTTTGGCATCCAGTGTTTGTATTGCCATCCTGGAGCATCGAAGGGCCCCGCGGCAGGCATACCCTCGCAGGCAAAGTGTTGGGGATGTCATAACCAGATCGTAAAAACGCGCGATAGCGCCCTGCTTGCACCGCTCAAGAACGCTGTCTTAAGCGGGCAGTCTCTCGAATGGGTTCCCGTTGCCATTGTGGCGGATTTCGTCCAGTTCAACCATCGTGCACACATTGCCGCGGGGAAGAACTGCGAAGACTGTCACGGCGACGTCAGCCAGATGACCATTTACCAGAATCCGCAGGTGTTCAACATGGGCTGGTGTTTGAATTGTCACATCGAAGCTGCCGGTGAAGACCAGGCAAAGCTCAACAAACTCTCAGACTGCGGTACGTGTCATTATTAAACCGGGTGAAAGGACATCTCTATGACTGAACAATTTTCCCGGCGTGATTTTCTAAAACTGGCTGGTTTGGGCGCGGCGACCACGGCGATCCTCACGGGTTGTGGTCCTGCGTCGCGGTATGTCAAACGCGAACCATACCAGCAGATGCCCGAATATAACTCGGTCGGGCAGAGTACCTATTACGCCACCACATGCCGCGAATGCGCGGCTGGATGCGGTCTTATCGTGCGTACCTATCAGGGACGCGCCCTTAAGACCGAAGGCAATGCCAATCATCCCCTCAATCTCGGTAAGACCTGCGCCCGGGGACAAGCCACTTTGCAAGGCTTGTATAACCCCGATCGCATACAGGCTCCTTCCACCGGAGATTGGGACTCTGCCATTCAAGCTGTGGCGGATGCCCTAAAGAATAACAAACCTGGTGAGATCGCCTTCCTCATGGGCATGGCTCCCGACCACCTCTTCGACCTCGTTTCGGACCTTGCCAGCGCAACCGGTATGAACGCCCCCGTCCGTTACGGAGCGTTGGGCATGTTCGAAGCCCGTGCCACCTTGAGCAAAGCCGCAGAAAACCTCTTCAGTCAGACTGGCTTACCCTGGTTCGACATTGGCGGCGCACAGACGGTCTTTTCCTTTGGTGCCAACTTCCTAGAGACCTGGCTTTCGCCGCTTCCTTATACCCGCGGCTTCGTTGGTTTGCGTGAAGGTGAGACAAAGGTCCGCGGCACATTCGTTCAATTCGAAGCGCGGATGTCTGCAACTGGAGCCAAGGCTGACCACTGGGTTCCGGTTCGCCCCGGGACTGAGGGTCTGGTTGCCCTTGCAATCGGTAAACTCGCCGCAGAACTTCGTGGTGGGACCATGCCGAGGGTCTTCTCCAGCGTGGAACCGGCTGAAGTTGCTAAAGCAGCCGGCGTCGAGGTGGAGGCGCTTGAAAGCCTCGCCCAGATGTTTGCCACCTCCAACGTTCTCGCGATCCCCGGCGGTGCGGCACTGGGTCAATCCAACGGTTTGGAAATTGCCGAGGCAGTTCTGGCGTTGAACGCCCTCTCCGATAATTTTGGCAAACCGGGCGGCGTTTACCTCTCTGCTCTTGCTCCGAGCCAGACCGAATACAATCGCCCTGCCTCTGCTGAAGAATTGGCAGCTTTTATCGAGAAGATAAAGAGCGGTTCCATCAAGACACTGTTTGTTCACGGTGTGAACCCGGTCTTTGAATTGCCCTCTTCTCTTGGCTTCAAAGAAGCGCTCGGCAGTGTTGGGCAGGTTATCTCGTTCGCCACCTTCCCCGATGAAACCGCCGCAGAAGCGGATTTTGTCTTCCCCGATCATCATGGTCTCGAATCATGGGGTTATCAGCGGGTTGCCACGGGCGTGGCTGTCCCTGTGCTTTCGGGTGCCCAGCCCGTTGTTTCGCCGTTTTATGATACACGTTCCACAGCCGATGTCTTGATCGCTGCGGCTCAGCTTGCCGGAGGAAAGTTCGCTTCGGCTCTGCCGTATGCCGATGAGGTGGATTTCATTCAGGCGAAGATCCGCTCGTTGATGAGCGAAGCCAACGGCTCCTTCAATGCCCCGGATCCGGCTACCTTCATGGCATATTTCCAGCAGTATGGAGGTTGGTACAACAATACCGATTCTCTCGTCGCCCCGGATGGTTCCGGCGTTCTCAACGGCAGCATCGAACCAGCAGAAGCGAAATTTGCCGGTGAAGGCGAGTTCTTCTTCGTGCCGTTCGTATCACCGACGTTGGCAGAAGCAGGTGCGAATAAACCCTGGCTGCAGGAACTGCCCGACCCCACTACGACCGTGATGTGGAACACCTGGGTCGAGATCAACCCTGAAACCGCCCATGAACTCGGAATCGAAAACGATGATGTGGTAAAGGTTATCAGCGAGATGGGCGAACTGAAAGCCTTTGCTTATCTATATCCGGCAATACGCCCCGATACGATTGCCATGCCGTTTGGCCAGGGTCACACCACCTACGGGCGTTATGCCGAAAAGCGTGGGGTGAATCCAGCCGATCTATTTGCCGCGCTTTTCAATAAAGCCGGTGATCTTGTCTTTGGCGGTATGAAGGTTAAAGTGGAAAAAGTCTCCAGCGCAGAGCGCGGTGTCGGTCTTTCCCGAATGGAAAGCCGCATGGGTGTCTATGGCGAAGCGATGGGAGAGGAGCATTAGTCATGATCAGACCCGAAGAGATCAAAATGAGTTCCGAAGAGACCGGCAAATGGGGCATGGTCATCAACCAGGATATTTGCACCGGATGCCAGGCATGTGTGGCAGCCTGTGCCATGGAAAATAATATTTCCTTTGTTGGCGAAGCAGATTCCGGCTATGGACGGTCCTTGCACTGGATCCGCATCGAACGTTTCTGGGAGGGTGAATACCCCGAGGTAAAGATGACTCCGCAGCAGCCGATGCTGTGCCAGCAATGTGGGCACGCCACCTGCGAACCTGTCTGCCCGGCATTTGCCACCGTCCATTCCCAGGCCGAGCAGTTGAACCTGCAGGTGTACAACCGCTGTGTGGGTACGCGTTATTGCGCAAACAACTGTCCGTATCAGGTGCGTGCTTTCAACTGGCGCGATTATCAACGCCCTGAGCCGCTTCCGAATCAATTGAATCCCGATGTGACCGTTCGCCGCATGGGTGTGATGGAGAAATGCACTTTCTGCATCCAGCGCATTCAAAAGGCCCAGGATAAAGCCAAAGCCGAAGGACGCGAAGTGCAAGACGGCGAGTTCACCACCGCTTGTGCGCAGGCATGCCCTGCCAATGCCATCGTCTTTGGACGCGTAGATCAGCCCGAGTCACTGGTCTCCCAGTTGGCGCATAAGGGTCATGGCATCAAACATCTTGAAGAACTTGGCACGCTTCCCAACGTGACCTACTTCAAGGGAGGGTAAACATGTCAGATAACAAACATACCGCAGAGCATTCACACGAAGAGCATCTGCGCGAAAAACACCTGATGCTCGACCCGCTTCCCCGCGGGAAGATGAACGAAATGGTCATGGAAGCGATGACCGCGCCCCCCACCTGGAAGTGGTGGCTTGTCTTTGCCCTCCTTTCGGCGTTTGTCCTTTGGGGCTTGTTCTATAAATGGGGGGTGTTGATCACTCTTGGTCAGGGCCAGGCAGGTGTGATGCGTCCGGATTACTGGGGCATCTTCCTCGTCAATACAGTGTTCTGGATCGGTATCAGCCATGCCGGAACATTCATCTCCGCGATCTTGCGTGTGTTCAAGGCGGAATTTCGCCGCCCCTTCACCCGTGCTGCCGAATTGATGACAACTTTCGGTCTTGTTCAGGCAGGGTTCAGCATCTTCATGCACTTGGGGCGCGTGTGGCTGTTCTACTGGCTTATGCCCTATCCCAATCAACGCATGCTGTGGCCCAATGTTCACTCGCCGCTGACATGGGACTTGTTGGCGATCACCACCTATTTGCTGTCCTCTACCATGTACCTCTTCCTGCCGCTCATCCCTGATATGGCGATGGCGCGCGACCGCTCGACTGGCTGGCGTAAGAATCTTTACAAAGTTCTGGCGCTCGGTTTCCGCGGCACCGAGGGCGAATGGACCCATCTGCGCACAGCGATGAATATCTTCGCTTTTGCGATCATTCCGGTCATGTTCTCGGTTCACACCATCGTGTCCTGGGACTTTGCCGCAGCAACCCGCCCCGGCTGGAACTCGACCATTTTTGGTCCGTACTTTGTGGTCGGCGCGCTTCACTCCGGTATGGGTGCGGCTGTAGTCGTTCTGGCTGTCATTCGCGGAACGATGAAGAATATGAAATATTTCGTGCGCGGCGAGCACTTCGATGCCATCGGCAAACTCATGCTCATCATCTCGATGGCCTGGGCGTACTTCTTCTTCAACGATTACATGGTGCAGTGGTACGGCGGCGACAAGTGGACGCAGCAGTTACTGCACTTCCATGAAGCTGGCCCAATGGGTTGGATGTGGTTCGCAATGCTCATCTTCAATGTGGCTGTCCCGTGGTCCATCCTGTGGAACCAGAAATGGCGCTCCAACCCCTGGCTTGTCAGTACCGTGGGTATCATTATCAACTTCGGTATGTGGTTCGAACGCTACATCATCGTCCCGATCTCTGTCACCATCAATCGTATGCCCTTCACCTGGCGTATGTACACCCCGGGTATCGAGGTTCCCATGGGTCTTGGAACACTGGCGTTCTTCATCCTGCTGTATATGATCGCTTCCAAACTGATCCCGCTTATCCCGGTTTGGGAGGTACAGGAAGGTCAGATGGCGCATGAATTCAAGAAGTTCGGCCGCGAGACGGTTGTCGCGGTCAGTGAATTGGAATAGGAGGAAGACATGGCTGAATCGAAAACTGATTCCAAGGTCGTGGATATCCTTGCGGTCTTCTCGGACCTCAATCCTGCTGCAGATGCCATTGATCACTTGCGCGCCATGGGTGTGCATGATGAATGTATGAACGTCATTTCAGGCGTGCCCGTCACTGAACCGATGTTGGGTCGCCCGCACCAATGGACGAATGTTCCCCGTATTGCGATGGGTGGAGCCATCTTGGGCTTTTTGGGCGGCGTTTTCCTTGCGTATGTTGCGCCGTATCTCTATCCCTACCCCATTCAAGTCAGTACCCAGGCATATGTCCCGGGGCCTCCCACTGTTGTCATCCTGTTCGAACTGACCATGCTGGGAATGCTGCTCTCGACCTTCCTCGGCGTATTTCTGGACAGCTTTTTCCCGAACTATCGTCCAATGAAGTACGTTCCCGAGGTAAGCGACGGCAAGATCTGCATCCTCGTCGAATGCTCGCACGTGGAAGAAATGAAAATTACGGATGCCTTAAAGAAACTGGGCGCTGAATCCGTGAAGCCTGCGGAGGCGCAACACTTATGAGACTTTTCAAACAACTCCTAGTTGTATTTGCCGCCCTGGCCGTCATTGCCGCGGTCTTGATGGTCTTTGCCTATGATGTCATCAAGATCGACTGGGTTGTATTCATGGAGATCCAGTCTGCATACGACGACCAGGAGCAACCCCTGGCAGTGCCTGCACGGTCCATCCCTGTGGATGGTGCCGCATATCTTCCAGGTATGGGCGAGCCTGTCAACCCGGTGCCAGCCGATGAGGCTTCTGTTGTACGTGGTGCGGAACTTTTTACTATTCATTGCGCGATGTGCCACGGCACCGATGCCAAAGGCACTGGAACTGTTGCTGCCTTCCTGGTAAAGAAGAAGCCAGCCGATCTAACCAGTGAAACCGTACAAGCCAAATCCGACGGCAGCATGTTCCTGACCATCTCCAACGGCATCTGGAACCCGAACAACACCCTCTTCCCCGAGGTGCAATTTTCCGGTCAGATGCCGCCTTTGAATGAAAACCTCACCGTCCGCGAACGATGGGACCTGGTGAATTACATCCGCACGCTAAAAGCCAGCCAGTAAAAGGGAGATGCCTGTAATGAACGATGATGTTCGAAAGTATATTTATGGCGCCTTGATCGTTTTCCTGGTCGGCGTATTCGTGTGGGTGGGGATCGTCTACGTGAATGCCTGCGGCTTCACCCTTACCTGTCATCGCGGCGATCTGCCCGTGGCACGCACGTCTGTCCCCACTCTCATCCCTGCAACCCTTCCGGTCATGGAACCGAATTCAGCTCCTGCCACTGCTTCAGATAAATGCCGGGTCGCTGGCGTGGACCTGATCGGCGCCTGGGTCGAAGCGGGCGCCTCCGAGACTGAAGCCTTTGAATTCGAAGATGTCAATGGTCAGACTTGTGAAGCCGCTTTTGAGGATGTTAAGCCTCTCTTTGTGAATGCAAACCTGTGGTATTCCGGCTCACTTGCTTGCATCTCATGCCATTCAGTGGACCTGGCTGTTTCACCGGCTCAGTTGGATATGAGCAGCTATGAAGGCATTCTTGCCGGTTCCCGCCGCGCCGATAATGCGCCCAAAGGCACCGACATTCTTGGAGGCGGAAAGTGGGACTCGTCACTCCTGTATCAGTTCATCGCTGAACCCCACGCCGATATCCCTGGCCACGATGATGCGCTTTCTCCTGCATTGATGGTCTATGCCGGGATGCCCCTCCCCGCAGATTCCACCCCAACACCGTAAAGCCAATTTGGGCTACAACGAAAAGACCCGATCTCACGATCGGGTCTTTTTTATGAAAATTAACGGAGAGGGTGGGATTCGACATCATACCCGGAGGGCAATGCCATCCACTCAGCGGGGCTGCCTGGGTTTAAATATAAACATCCCTCTAGGAAGGGATGTTTCTGGCGGAGAGGGCGGGATTCGAACCCGCGAACCTTTGTGGGTTACACGCTTTCCAAGCGTGCGCGCTAAGCCAGACTACGCGACCTCTCCACTTCAAAAGCGACCGCGATTATACCATGTGTTTTCCGAAAGACAACCTTATGGCGTGGCAGCCTCAAGAACCTGCTCAGCGTGGAAAAACGTGTAGGGCGTTCCGCCATTATCCCCAAAATATCCGCAAAGAAGGACTATGGAACCGCCCTTGGGCAATTGGTCGGTGGGAGCAACGATGATCGCTTCGTGATTGTCGATAAGATTGAGGGCGTAAAAAAGCGTATTGCCAGGGTCGATGGAACTCATCGCCGAGATCAGCCGTGAATCCGGCAGGTTGTGTATATTTCTGCGAAATACGCTGATGTGGAAGTCCGGCATGTCGTCGATAAATGCCTTGTTTTCGCGGTGCAGGTTGAAAGAGATGCCTTCATCATAACGGGTGAGGAAGCTTTCCGCTCCGGCAAGGCATGACGTTTCTGACAGGACAGGCAGTTGTCCCTTCGTTTTTATCAGGACGGGCGGAATGAGAATGATCGCGATCAATGTCGCAGAGAGAATGGCGAGTGGAGTTGTTTCATCGATGGAGATGGAAGCTGGTTTGAAAGGTCGAAAGGGGATCGACTTCAAAAGAAAGTCAAACCCGAGCCCTGGCAGGATCACGAAAAAGGGGATTGTGGCGGCATAAAGACGCACCCGATACGCATCAGTTGGGGGCACGAATGGCACCGAAGCCAGCACACCCAGGGCTGTCAGCACGGCGAGGCTGGTATAGGCATTTTCCCGCTTTTTGAACCAACTATAAATGCCCAGAATGTTCAAAGCGTACATGCCCCAACGGGCTCCTAGATTGACCCAGTAGTTATCTCCCGCAACAAAGGCATAGGCGTTGTACCAGGTATTCGAGAAGAACATGCGCCAATAGAAGAGAGCTCCTTTGACGATCAGAGAAGGATCTGTCAATATCAGCTCGAACGCCAGTTTGTAAATGGCCGGAGTGACCTCGTTGTCCTTGAGCAATGCCAGCTGGGGATTTGCTTCGAAGACGTACGCCCAGGATTTGCCACCCGATGCCAGCCCATAGAACGCCCATGCGAAGTTTTCAAAGGGGACCCCGCCCGAATTGGAGACGAAGGCGATCATTCGGCTATTGACAAAGAAGACGAAAAGGATTGCAACCACGCCGAGCCCGAAGAACTTGAATGAAAACCTGCTCTGTCCTCGAAATATCCATCCGCCCCAGAGAAGTAAGGCGGGAAGGACAAACATCGCTCCCGGGCGGATGTTCAATGCAAGGGCGATCATGGCGATCCCGAACAGGGCGGTCCACTCTTTATTTTTTGAAGCTCCCCGCCAAAGGAGTCCAACTCCCAGCAGGCTGATCGGTACTCCCAGTGATTCCGACATGGTCGTGCCGCTGTGATGACGATAATATAGGAACATGAGCATAAGGAAGAAGGCCGCGACTTCGGTGCCGTGGGTCTTTTGGATTTCCCGGCTGGCAAGGTAACACGCAAACCCGGTGATCCCTGTAAAAATTCCAACCGCAGTCATTAAATTTCTTTGGGAAAGCCAGAGGAAGAATGAAAGCATCCCGGCAAAGAACGGACGCATGGCGGTGAAGTTCGATACATCTGCCCCATATAATAGACGGGTGGCATCGGAGTAATACCCGGCGGCATCGGTGAGTGGGATCAAACCGTTCAACACGACGGATTGTGTGTCCCCGGAAATCCATAGACCAGCCAGAGCCAGCCCAAAGAGTGACATGGTTGCCGTCAGTGCAACCAACTCACTGGTCTGGCCAGGGAGTCGAAACGTCCCGTAAATGACCAGGGTCGCCAGTGGAATGACAATCCCGAACCCCGTCCGCAAAGCTGTGCTGAGCACCCGCAATGGAAGCGATGATCGATTGGTCAAGATCAATAGGAAGATCAGGGTGGATATGGTCAGGCAAAGAAATTGCCAGGCCAACGGTGAGATTCTGTTATTGTTATTTGAAGTCATTGCTGTGAATTATAAAGTTATTCCTGTAATTTCAGGGTCATCCTTCGCGCCGACTCAAACAAACCAGGTCATGGAGAATTTTGTGGAGACAATATTCCAATCTTAGTTGGAGGATGCCCGCCCCGCGGATTTAATAGGAGTGTTTTCGCCCTGGCTTTTGTGATTATCCTCGATGTTCATCAAGGCTGGGACGAGGAAACCGCCCAACCCGATGATCAAATGAAGAACGCCTGCCACCCAGAACCAGGTTTTGTACCCTGTCGCATCGGTCATCGGGCCTGCGATCAGAAAACCCACCGGCATCATCGCCTGTGCCACACTGCTGACCAGCGACATGACCCGTCCCTGCATGCCCGGTTCGACCACGGACTGGAAAAGTGCGTGAATGGGTCCATTCACCAGAGGTAACAGGAAGCCAAAGATGAACATCGAAACCGCCATGATCCAAAAGTGGCGTGCTGGGGCGGCAGCAATGGCAAGTATCGAAAAGCTGATGAGCACGATACCGCTCAGCGAGGTGATGATCTTCTTTTTGAAACCGCCCCAAATGCCCAAAAGAATTCCTCCAACTATCATCCCAATACCGAAGAACGAATCCAGACTTGCCAGTTCCAATGCCCCTTTCCCGAAATATTTTGTAACCAGCAGCGGGGTGATCGCACTGGTGGGGGCAATCAGGAAATTCAACACTGTTGCCGTCAGCCCGAGCATAAGCAGGCCGGTCCAGGATGTCATGTATTTGAAGCCGCCTGCCAGGTCCTGGATGAAGCTTTGTTGCGGGCTGGCGGTCTCTTGCTCAAGATGGGGCGGCTGCGGGATGGAGAAAAATAGAAGGGGAGTAATTCCAAGAATTGCCGTGAGCACATCGATCATCAAAATGGAGTGGGTCTCAAGCACGGCAACCAACAAAGCGCCGATCGGCGGAGCGGCAATACTGATCAACCCCTGCAGGGTCTGGTTCGCGCCGGCCACACGAGAAAGCTGTTCCTTGGGGACCATGAGCGACGTGGAGGAAGACATGGCAGGGTAGTGAAAGGCTCCACCCGCGGATCGGACGGCTAAAGCCAGGTACACATGCCAGACCTCTGCAGTGCCGGCCCAGAACAGGTACGCGAGAAGAAGCGTCGAGACCGCGATCAGTAGATCAGAAACGATCATGATCAGTCTGCGGTTCCCGCGGTCCACGACTGTCCCGGCGATCGGCCCAAGGATGACCTGTGGCAGTATTCCAAAGAGGGAGGCGGTTGCCAGCACTGTAGCTGAACCGGTCTTTTGGGTGAGGTGCCAGATCAATGCGAATTGGACGAGTGCCGAACCGAAAAGCGAAAATGCCTGCCCGGTAAAGATGGTAAAGAAACGCACCGCCCATTTCTCGGGTTGGGTCGAAGCCGGGTTGTTCATGCATCAAGGTCCCTAAAACAATACCCGATCCCCAGCCATGTCAGCCCATAAAGAATCCCGCCGCCCAGGGTGTTCAATATTACCGAGAGCGGAAAACCAATAATAAGCGCCAGCCCTACCCATATTGGGAGGACTTTCGCGGATGAGGCTGAAACTCCCAATAGAATAAACCCAAGGAAGGAGAGCAACAGCCCGATCAGAAAGAAAACGCCCAGGGAGTTTTGACCCGCTGCAAGGGTGGCAGAAGCGCTGATCAAAATAAAGAACGTCCCTGCCAGGGCAGACCAAAACCCAATTGCTCCGGCTCTGCCATATCGGGATTGGGCATGGCTGTGAAGACCCATAAGGGCAAAGATGGTGGCGAGCAGGGCTATGATAAACGCAACCTCAAGAACATAATCGGATGTGCCGGAAAAAGTTTCCGTCTGCGGCTTGATCAGCCCCATCACAGACTGGACAATATACCCAAGCCCGGATGCAACCGCAGCGATGACTGTATTTCGATTCTTGATAGTCATAAGTTCTCCTCTCTTAACTCATACATTCGCCTGTACCAGATCCGCACGCCCGAGCGCCCAGATGCTGATCCAGCCCATCACTTTGGCAAAGCCGTTGACGATCAGGATCGAGACCGCGCTTATCACCAACCCGGCAACGGAAGTCACAACCGCTTCCTGCATGGTATCGATGAGAATGCCGTTCCCGACCATAACCTGCACATCGGGGAAGTAAGTGATGATGAAAGGTGTGGCGATCAGGGCTAAACTGAGCGAGACGAAGGTGATCGCGATTGTGAAAGATATGATGCCAAGCGGCAGCTTAAGTAACAGGTAACCGAGTTCCTTCCAGAATTGCAGGCTCTTCAGCTGGGCGACCAATATCGCACCTGCGCCATCTTTTTCGGATGGGCGGGCTTCCGGCTTGGCGATCTGGACGCCCAGGAAGAGAGACGTCATCCTGCGGTCGAGGTCGCCCATGATGTACGTAACGAATATCATCGCGACCAGAATTGGAATGCCAATGATCGTGATCGCCAGCCCTGCGCCGAGGCTGAACCCTGTAATCAGGATGACAAAATACAGGATGCCCAGCGGCAGGCTCAACAACAAATAAAGTAGATTGGGGATGAACTTTTTCATGCTTCTCTCCTATAATATTTTTCCGGCTTTTGCAAGGGCATCTTTGACGGCGGAATTTGCCTGAAAGATGCCGTAGACTTTGATGGAGTCAATGGTCTCGACCGCAAGTGAGGTGGGGACATCGTTCGGGATGCTGTAAATGCCGACGATGCTGATCTTGATCTTTTCGCCCTTTGCCTTGTAGCGTTCGAAATCGTCGAGATTGTGTTGGAACGCGCCCACTCCGAAGGAATGACGCGTAACGGATTGCTGGACTTCCAGGGTGTGTTTATCCAGCTGTGAGCGGATGGCGGTGCGGATGAAATCCGTGCGGTTGGAATAATGGCCGTGCTCGACCAATAGATCGATCTTGCCGAGGTCCACCGCGCCAAGGTTGATGGTAATTTTTTCGGTATCAGACATGGTTTCTCCTTTCTAGAAGATCTTGCCGGTCTGCATCAGGGCGGTCTTCACATCTTCCTGCGCCTGGAGCAGCCCGAAAACGCGGATCGAATCGACCACATCCACAGCGAGGGTAGGGGAGATGTCTTTGTCGAGCCGAAAGCCGCCCAGGACGCGGACCTTCACCTTTTCATTCCGGGATTTGAACCTCTCCAGATCGGCGCGGGAGTAATTCATTACGCCAAGGGCGAACGAAGAGCGCGTCACCGGCTCCCCCAGGTGGATTTCCGTCACCTGTGCCTGCGTCTCGTCTCCAAAATACAAGTCAAGACAGACCGAACCCAAATCTATAACGATTTTCTGCGATTCGAGCATAGTTATCTCCTTTTACCATCCATATGGATGGTATTTTTGTATATTTTACATGTTTACTTCTATTTGTCAAGGTTAAAACATCCATATGGATGGTAATTGGATGTCCCTAAGCCTTACTCCCCTCTTCCCGCCTCAAAAGCGGACCTCAAGCCTGTCAGACCACATTGAGTTTTTCCCACCTAAGGCGTTTTATAATCCTAAAATGTCATTCATCTCCCCGCCTCACCACATCCCACTTCTCCTCAAACTCGGCATCTTGCTCTCAGAAAAAATCACCGGCAGAATCATGCTCCCTCCGCGCATCCTCTCTTGGTATCCCAAAGCCGCCATCGGTTCGGGGATCATGGAAGCGCTCGTTGCCCACGAAGACGGGCTCATGAGTAAGCGCACGCTGAAGCTCATCCGCATGACCGCCTCATACGCCGTTGCCTGTCCCTTCTGCGTGGACATGAACTCCTACGAATACCGCAAACACGGCATCACCGACGAAGAAACCGAGTCCTTGCGCGGTGATTTTGATAAGATTTCATCTTTCTCTGAACGTGAAAAACTTGCGATTGCCTACACCCGCCTGATCTCATCCACACCGTTGAAATTCCACCCTGAGATCGTTGAAAAAGTAAAAGCCGCCTTCACCGAACGCGAATTTGTCATCCTCGTCAGCACGGCGGCACAGGTCAATTTTTGGGC
>CAZYLM010000052.1:0-15368 GCA_964648645.1 uncultured Anaerolinea sp. | reverse complement strand
GGGGTCATCACCGCAGATGTGCAGGACACGATCACCCTCGCAAATCGCGCCGCGGAAAATATCCTCGGCTCGACCACACAGGAGATTATCGGTCACCACTTGAACGATGCACTTGCATCCGTATCTGCTGAGTTGGGTCCACACCTGACGGAAGTCCGCAATACCGAAAAACCAATCGTCGATCTTGAGATCAGCCACAAACTTCCCAAACGTGGAAACGTGGACTGGCGTTTGAATCTCTCCCCCCTCAAGGATGCGAGTCAAAAAACCCAGGGTGTCGCGATCGTTTTGGACGATCTTACAGAACGCAAGAAACTCGAAGCTCAGAGGCGGCTCTTCGAACGAATGGTGTCTCCGGCTGTAATCGAACAACTCGACCCGAACAGCTTGCAGCTCGGCGGCAAACGTACAGAGATCACCGCCCTGTTTGCCGACATCCGTGGTTTCACCTCCTATAGTGAAAAGCTCGCGCCTGAAAAATTGGTGAGCATTCTCAATTTGTATCTCGCAGCCATGGCAGACGCCGTCCTTGCACAGGAGGGCACCGTGGATAAATTCATGGGCGACGCCATCATGGCATGGTTCAACGCCCCCATCCCCCAGCCCGACCATACCTTGCGCGCTGTCAAAACTGCGGTTGCCATTCGTGAGTCGGTGGAAAACCTTTACAAACAACTCGCCAGCGATGCGCATCTTTCCTTCGGGGTGGGTATTCACTTCGGCGACGCCGTGCTGGGGCTGATAGGCACTGAGAAACGGCTTGAATATACCGCCATCAGCGATACGGTCAACACCGCGAAACGCCTGCAGGAAAATTCAGCAAAGAACCAGATCATCATTAGCAAGGAAGCCTACGAACGCGTAAAGAAACGGGTGGAAGTGAAACCACTGGAGGAAATGACCGTAAAAGGCAGATCGAAACCTGTGGAGGTATTCGAGGTGGTGGGGCTGAAGTAGCCTGACAGGTTTGTAGTTTTGAATCTTTTGGGGTGGCGTTTTGATAATAGGAAATGATAAGGAATTAAAAAGACTCCGGCTTGGGAGTCTTTTTGTTTCAATGGCTTTCACTCAAGCACCCGACTGGTCGACTATACGACCGTTTTAATGAACCGACCAAGCGTCACCCAATCAATTGCACGAACTTTACCAGGCTTTCCAACCCTTTTCCAATTGGTTCAGTATCGACGTATTCATTCAAAGTATGAGCGCCGCTACCCGTTGTAACACCCAATACAACTGCAGGGATGTTCTGACTAAGTGGGACGTTTGCATCGGTCGAACCGGAAGTGAGCGCGGCATCCAGACCCTGTTCACGCACACATGTAACCGCAAGTTTTACCAGCGGATGATCGGCCGGGATCTCACCGGCAGGCCGTTCACCTATAACCTCCGCATGGATCTTCACACCCTCATGATTCCAATGCAGGATGATATCTTCGACCTTTGAGACCGTTTTTGCCAGCACCCCCGGGCTCTCTGAACGCAAATCCAACTCGCATTTGGCTTCGGCAGCTAAAACATTCACTCCCGTCCCGCCCTGAATAACACCGACATTCATTGTCGTCCGCGGCTCGCTCGGCAGACGCAACTGCGTTAGCTGGGTGACCATTGCTGCCAGTTCATGCACGGCAGAAGGGTTTCCGTAATCGGACCAGGAATGCCCGCCGCGAGTTTTGGCTGTGATCCGATATCGCCTTACCCCAATAGCCCGATGATAGACATGCCCCAGCGCAAGCCCTTCGAGAATCAGGTAGCCAACCACATCTGTGCCGAAACGCTCCACCACCCCGCGCATCCCGCGCAGGTCACCGAGCCCCTCCTCCCCCACATTCGCTACAAACCAGATATCCTGCATCAATTCGATATTCCGCTCACTAAGTGCCCACAGAATTCCGAACATGGATGCAACCCCGATGGAATTATCGCCTATTCCTGGACCAAAGACCTTTCCCGCCTCTTCCCGGACCTGGAGCTTCGTTCCAGCAGGAAACACTGTATCCGTATGAGCGGATATGATCAATGGATTCGCCTTTTTCTGTTTCCCAGGCAAACGTGCAAAAACATTTCCCAGTGAATCCATGGAAACATCTTCCAGGTTTTCTTTTAGGAATAAATCCCGCACAAACTCCGCCCGTGGACCCTCTGCAAACGTGGGCGCGGGAATCTGTTGGATCTGTACTGCCAGGTCGAGGAGACTTTGAGGAAGGGTCATGGCCGTAATCAGGAATATTGTAAAACGGAAAACGCAATAAGTAAAACTTAAGGATAAACCCTGTGCTTGTTATACATAACTACTCATACCTCCCTTGCCATCTCTTTTAAGGCGTGCAGACGGGCATCGGCAAGCCCAGGCATGGCATCCAAGGTAGCAAAAGGGCCGATCCCCTCGATCTTCAATGAAGCAGAAGCATTGCCATGCAAAGCCGCCATCAGCGGGTCATTCGTTCGCTGGAATCCAGCGAGGAATCCACCACAGAACGCTGAGCCAATTCCGGTTGGGTCAATGAGCCGCGCCGGGTAAGCTGGAACCTCATAACGTTTTTTTCCGACCGCGTCATAAACATACTGACCAAGGGGACCACGCTTGACGACGACGATTTCCGGGCCATGAAAACTGATCTTCTGGGTCATCTCCCACAAATCGTTGCTCTCCCCCCAGAAAAGGGCACGTAACTCCTGCTCAGAGGGAAGAAACGCCTTAACACCAAGCAAAACAACACGCAACCCGCGCCAATGGTCGGGCTTCATATAACTGGAATCAGGCTCGAGACTTACAAACTGATTCGAACCCCCCTTGAACAAATTCACCATTTGACTTTGGCTGGTGAAATCAAAGGGACAAAGGTGAGCAAAACGAATGTTGTGATAAATCTTCGGCACACGCAGGGCGTCAGGGGAAAGTGGATCTATATCACGCAGAGGATTCGTCAATTCCTTGGGACCCTGATACCCAAGCAGGGATTTTGGAAACACCAGATCGCGCCGGATGAAATGGGTGACAATATTGGAAGAACTGCGTTCGTTGGCCTCATTATACGCAATAAAGTCACGCATGTCTGAAGTTAATTCGGCGTTGAGATTGATCCCGCGCACATCCAACCCGCGTACCGAAAGGTCGTCCACCCAATCTCCTGGATATGAAGGACCGACCTGGGATATCAATGCTATCGAAGGATCCCAAACGGCAAGCCCACCAACAGCATACAAAAGATCGCCACCCGGTGAATCCAATCGGGGTTGCCCGGCCGGCGGTAAAAGATATTCACGAGTGAGTTTTCCAGCAATAACAAAGGTGGGCATTTGATTTACGATTTAAGTCTATTTGCTCTTCAACCATGCCGGTTTTTTAGCGACAGCTTTTTTATAGACAGGGCAATCCGGCGTATGCGCGCCGGGCAGGTACCCGGTTGACATGAGAAATTCATTCACGATCTCGCCACCAGTAAAGACGAAAGTCTTCTTGAATAATTTCGTCCACTCATCTCTTGAGAGCGGATGATGCCTATCAAGCCATTTTTTGAAGGAACCGTATTCCTCTTGCAACTCAAGGACCCTACCGGCGTTGACGATGGCAGCATTGATCTTCAACCGGTTCCGGATGATCCCTGAATCCTTGAGAAGGCGCGCACGGTCTTTCGCCTTATAACTAGCGACTTTGGGAATCCTAAAACCATCATATGCGTTACGAAAGTTATCAGCTTTCTTCAAAATGGTTATCCAGGACAATCCCGCCTGGTTGATCTCGAGGATCAACCGCTCAAAAAGCTCATCATCGTCTTTCAATGGAAAGCCATACTGGGTGTCGTGATATTTTTTGTTGAAGGTATCTTCAGGATGCGAATTGCAATAATCACAATACGTGGTCATAGAGATTCCATCTCCTGTTTCAGTTGGTTCCGGATATCCTTCGGAAGCTGGCTGACAGGAATATCCAACAAGGCTGCCTGAAGCCCAAACAACAAGTTCAAAGAAACCTTGCCGGGAAAAGCAGTTTTGACCCTTTTATACGTCTCGACAACTCCAAGCCGAGAAACCTCCGCCAGGGAATATACTCCAATGGCAGCCAGCCACTCCGAACTTTTTGGACCCAGGTTTTTCATAACTTTATCTCCATCACAGGCAGGACGCGCAATACACCGTCCACTTCGCCGCGCTGCTCGTTTATCTTGATCGCACCCATATGTACATAAAATGACTTGGCGTTCGGGTCGGCGACAATCTTTACTGCAGATGCTTTCCGGAGTCTACTTCTTTCCATTGCATGTAAGAACAACCTCTTCCCGATCCCATGACCGATATATTTGGGCATTACCCAAAGGTTGTCCAGCCAGAGTTCGCCGTCTGTTTCTGTCAACGAATACCAGGCAACAGGTTCCACGTTGAGCGCCACCCAGGTTTCATTCGCCAAAATATATTCCATCGAGACCATAAGTTGGGGGACCCAAAGTTGCATCCATCGCTCGGGATACCCCCAATGACGTTTGGCAGCAAATGTGATTTCTGATAATTGATCAGCTTGCCCGGGTTTTGCAGGAAGAATCAAAAGTTCCATGAGTTAAAAACAAACTCACCCGCGAGAACTCGGGGTGAGTGGGGTTCAGACTATTCAGCTTTTGCTTCTTCGGTAGTCGCTTCTTTTTTCTCAGGAGCTTTGCCGGCTTTCTCGGCATCCGCAGGCTGGGCACCAGCGACTGACTCGGGGCTTTCACCTTCACGATGGACCACGATTTTGATCTCGGGAACCAAATCCATTGTGAGGCGCACATGGGCGGTGAATTCGCCGAGAGCGCGGATCGGCTGGGTATCGACCTGCTGCCTTTTGATCTCGAAGCGTATCTTCTCGGTTAGAGCAGTGGCAATGTCTCCAGTTGTGATCGAACCGTAGAGTTTTCCAGTCTCCCCGGCCTTGACAGGGAAGATCAGAGTAACATCTTTGATCAGATCAGCCACACCCTTGAGTTCATTGTTCTGGGCACTACGTCTGATCTCTGCCTGCGACTTGATCTTCTCGATTTGCTTGAGGGCTCCAGCAGTGGCAAGTACGGCGAACCCCTGCGGAAGAAGGAAGTTGCGCCCATAGCCATCGGCTACTTTTTTGATATCCCCGGCGCGTCCAAGCTTATATACGTCTTTAATGAGCAATACTTTCATGAATTTAAGCCCTTTCGGAATTTTTTAGTGTCAAGTCGAAGGGTACAACGACTTGCGAGGCGGGATTTTACCACATTCGGGGGATTTGCCAATGTTGTAGATACAGGTTAAGATATCAGCATGAGCCAGTTCCCCATCCGCTTTAGGCGTGTGGCAGTCTTCGCGGGAATATTCATCCTTATCCTTTTCGTCATCGAATTCAATACGCGCCTTGAGGAATTAAATCGCTTGAACGAGCAGCGGGATGAAATGCGTGCCGCTGCCACTCAATCCGTTCAGACCCAGATCGCGTTACAAACCCAGGTGGCATATGCCGCTTCAACCGAAGCAGTGGAGGAATGGGCACGAACTGATGGACATTATCTTCAGGAAGGCGACCAGCCTGTCATTCCTGTGGAAATGCCCGGTAGCATACCAGTGATCGTCAATACACCCATCCCCGCCCCGACTCCAATGCAGAACTGGGAAATCTGGTGGACATTATTCTTCGACCGATAATCCAAAAGGCATGGAATCTCTTTTACCTGTATACCTGATTTGCCTGGCAATTCTGGTCGTGATCATTACGGGGATCACCATCCGCACCTTCCTGACTTGGGAGTCTCCCGGAGCGCGAACATTGGGTTTCCTATTGGCAGCCATGGCAATCTGGGCAGGGTTTTACTTTCTTGAAATAGCGCATCCCGACCTTTCTGTCAAAATCTTTGCCAGAAAGGTCCTTTATCTTGGCATGGTTTTGTCCCCTCCCCTTTGGCTTGGGTTTGCGCTTCGTTATACGGGCATCATGAAATGGTGGTCAAGCAGAGGCCGGGTTTTTCTTTTGACCATCCCGGGGGCGATCGCGTTTTTTCTTGGAACTATAAATGAATCACACGGTTTTATATGGAAGTCAATGAGCATCGCCAACGAGTCGCCTGCCCCATTGAAACTCGAATACGGGCTGGGCTTCTGGTTCTTCACGGTTATTGCATATGCGATGATCCTGGCAGGCATTGTTATTTACATCATCAGTTACTTCAAGCACGGCAAGGCAATGCGCATCAAATCTGGTGTGATTTTGGCAGGGGCGATCCTGACCGTTGCCATCAATGCGGCATTCCTGTTTTTTAATAGCTCCGCATCCATCGACCCAACCCCCTTCTCTTTCGGATTATCCGCACCACTGATTGCCATTGGGTTCTACCGGTTCGGGGTCTCGAGCCTCTTCCCCCTGGCTGCAGCACTTGTCGTGGAAAATCTGCAGGACGCCATTATCGTTGTTAATCTCGAAGATGAGATCACTGACATCAATCAAACCGCACTTGGGCTGGTCGGAAATGAGAAAGTGAGGGAAAAATCAAAGGTTTTCAAAGTCATTCCACATGCGGATAAAATCCGGGAAATTTGGGACTCGCCTGAGACATCCCTGCAATTCGAAATCGCGCAGGGAGATAAACCATATTGGTATGACGTTCGTGTCATACCAATCGCAAACAAAGATAATCCATTAATTGGGCGGGTCGTCGTCTTCCATGATATTACAAAAGAGCGGGGATTGTTGAAGGAGGAGAAGCGTAGGTCTCAACAATTATCCCTGCTGGAGGAAGCCGGAAGACGGATTGCGGATACGTTCGATGAAAAGGAGATCCTCAATCGTGCTGTGGAAGCGATCACCAATTATCTGGGATACGCAGAGACAGCCATTTCAGTCCTGACGCCCGATCAAATGTTGGAGATCGCTGCCATCTCTGGCACCGAAGATTTCGGCTATCAAGCCGGGTATCGACAAAAACTTGGTGAGGGGATCATCGGCTATACAGCCAGCCTGCAAATGACGTATGTTTCATTGGACGTCTCGAAAGACCGGCATTATTATTCAAACAACACCAAATCCGGGTCTGCCATATGCATTCCCATCATCAAGCAAGGCCATCTCTATGGAGTCTTATATGTGGAGAGTCTAGAACTGAATGCGTTCAGCGAACTGGATGTTGTTACCCTTGAAACCCTTTCGAGCCAGATCGCTCAATCGCTGCAAAGGGCATCCTTGTATGCACAGACCCAAAACAACATCAAGACCCTTGCCACCATACAGGAGATATCCAAGCTTGTCACCGGTTCCCTGGACCTCGAAACCATCAGCTTGAATGTTGTAAAAAGCCTAAAGGATGCCTTTCATTATTCGCACGTCAGCATTTATTTTCTCGTCGATGATTATTTGAACCTCAAGGCACAGGTCGGCTACCCCGAAGAGATGGCCATTCGAAAGATCCATATCAGTCAGGGAGTCTCCGGAAGGGCGATCCGCACAAAAGAAATCCAATTCATTGAAGACACATCAAAGGAAGGGGTGTTCCTTAAAGCGGACAACGACCTGACCAGCGAAATCTGCGTCCCTTTATTGAAGGAGGATATTGTTCTCGGGACGCTAAACGTTGAATCAAACAGGGATACCCCCCTCACTCTCCGCGATGTTGAATTATTGCTGGCGGTTGCGGGTCCCATCGCTATCTCTGTGGACAATGCAAGGCTTCACAACGAACTCAAATCAATGGCAACCACCGATGCCGTTACAGGACTCTCCAATCGCCACCTGTTCGAGCATGCGATCGTGGCGGAAGTCGAGCGTGCCGATCGAAACGGTACACAGTTATCCCTGATCATTTTCGATATCGATAATTTCAAGGAATATAACGACACATGGGGGCATCCGGCAGGCGACGCCAGGCTGAAAGCCATGGCAAAGATCATTCGCGAAAACCTGAGAAAGTATGATATTGCTGCACGATACGGTGGCGACGAGTTTGCTATCATCTTATCGGATTGCGACCAGGCAAAAGCCATTGCCTTTGCCGACCGCCTGAAACATGGAATCCGCGTGGGGTCTCCTGAGATCAAACCCAGTGAGGCTGCCATTGCGGGTCACACGCTCAGCATAGGAATTGCCACCTTCCCACAAGATGCCTCACAACCGATCGAATTGGTCATCGCGGCAGATAATGCCGCCTTGCGGGCAAAGCAACAGGGAAGGAATCGAATCAAACTGGCCAGTGATTATGAATCGTCTTGATTTGTTCCCCATCACCGCAAAAGTCGCATCCGACCGCCTGACAATAGCAGGTCACGATCTTGTCACCCTTGCCAACGAATATCGAACACCTCTTTATTTGTTTGACCGGGCGACGCTCGACTCTGGGGCATCGGAATATCGGAAAGCTCTCGCTTCGCACTACCCTGGACCCGCCTCTGTCACGTATGCCGGGAAGGCATTCCTCAACCTCGCCATCGCACAATGGACTCAATTGCATGGGTTGACCGTCGACTGCACAGGCGAGGGAGAGATCGCAATAGCAGTAGCAGCTGGTGTTCCCTGCGATAACATCCTAGTCCACGGCGTGAACAAATCGAATAGTGACCTACAGGCGGCGAATCAATATGCCGGCACGATCGTCGTGGATAATTTGTCTGAGCTTTCGCGCATCAAGTATCAAGGATTTCGTACCCCCAACCTCTGGCTCCGCTTACTTCCAGGGGTGGCAGTGCTTACGCATCACAAGCATACTCAAACAGGTCAGCATGACAGCAAATTCGGCATGACCCGCGAGGAAATTCTTGAAGCGGCCGCTTATTGCAAGACGCATCACCTGCCTCTGAAAGGGTTGCATTTCCACCAAGGGTCGAACTTCCGAGACCCCGAACCATTAATCCCCGCCATTGATATTGCGCTTGACCTTGCCAGGGAGATCGGCTTATCGGATGATTGGCATTTATGCCCTGGCGGTGGTTGGAGTGTGGCATATCACGAAGATGAATTACCCCATCCTTCAATCGAAACCTATGTGAAAGGCATTGCCGAAGCAGTGATCGACGGCTGCCGAGATCGCAACCTGGCGTTACCGCATTTGCACCTTGAGCCTGGACGCAGCCTTGTGGCGCGCGCCGCTGTTGCCATTTACCGTGTAGGAACGATTAAGAAACACGGGAAAAAAACCTGGCTGTTGGTCGATGGGGGCATGGCAGACAACCCCCGGGTCGCGCTCTACGGTGCGAGATATTCATGTTTATCGGTATCAAACCCGGGCGGGGAAAGAAGCGAAATCGTATCCATTGCGGGACCATACTGCGAATCAGGCGATATTCTGATTGAAGAGCTATCCATGCCAAAAATTGAAGAAGGTGAATTGATCGCAATTCCAATGTCGGGGGCTTATCAATTGAGCATGTCCTCCAACTACAACGGCGCACGCAAGCCGGCTGTCTTATGGCTGGAACCGGAAAAGGTAAGAGTCATTCAACGCCGCGAAACATCACAGGAATTGCTCGCCCGAGACACAGGCTTATTGCTTGATTAACTTGAGAAAGGCTTTGACCACACGCGGATCGAACTGTTTACCCGACCCGTCTTGAATGTATTTCAACGTTTTTTCCTGCGTCCATTTCAAGCGGTAGGGGCGGTCCGAAGTCAGGGCGTCCCATACGTCGATCACAGAAAAAATTCGAGCTGAGAGAGGGATCTCTTCGCCTTTCAAACCGCGAGGATAGCCGTTTCCATTCCACCATTCATGATGGCAATATGGAATTTCAAGGGCGGATTGCAGAAATGGAATGAATGCCAGCATTTCGTAAGCGTATTGGGGGTGCATTCTCATGATCCGTTTTTCGTGTGCGGTTAGCGGACCCGGCTTGTTCAGGATGGAATCCGGGATGCCCATTTTGCCGATGTCGTGAAGTATGGCGCCGCGCCGGATCTGCGCAATTCCATCTTCAGGAACACCCATGACTCGCGCAAGTTCAAGCGTCAGTTCGGTCACGCGCCGGGTATGCCCCTCAGTCAATTCATCTCTCAATTCGAGAGCTCGCGCCCAACCCGCCAGCGTGTTGTCGTATGCCCTGGCAAGTTCCTCTCCTTGAAATACAGTTTGTTCGAACAGGTTTGCACGGTGCAGGGCACTGCCAGCCATTTCAGCCATGGCCGTCAGCAGACGAATCTCAGTCTCGGAAAAGACGTGATACTTACGCAACGTAACATGCAGAACACCAACGATTTTCTCCTGCGAAAGCAAAGGCAATGATATTCCGCTTCGGGCTTCCCGTAACACCTCGAGTTCACCCGGCAAAATAAAAGCGAGCGGATCGACTTTCATATCTTCAGTAATGTGGATCTGCCCGGTTCTTGCCACAAACCCAGTAATGCCTCTCCCATCCACATGCCGAAGAGGAACTGCGACTGTTTTTTTTATATCCTCGCCCTGCGCTAAAGAGAACCAACCAGTTGAAACAAGATGCCCTGACGGTTCTTCAACCTGGTAGATGGTGCCGTAATCCCCGCCGACAATCTCCACAGCATGACGTACCACGAGGGGAACGATCTCTTCTACATTCGATGCGGAACGCAATTCTGAGGAGACAACTACTAGCGATTGCAGCTCTGCCGCATGCCGTCTTAAGGCTTCCTCATCCCGTTTGCGCTCCGTGACATCGATCATCACACCTTCGAGATACTGAACTTTTCCGTTCGCATCCAAAACCCCCGTCCCCCACTCATCCACCCAGCGCCAATCTCCTGATTTATGACGGATGCGGTACGTAGTATGAAACGCTCCGGAATTGATGCCTTGTTTTCCCTGCAAACTTGGGTTGACGCTGAAATCATCAGGGTGGTACAGATCGTAAAAACTCAATCCCTGTTCCAAAAATGCTTCCTTGGAATATCCTGTCAACGTTTCAATCGAATCGTTTAGGTACAACATGGTATACCGGCTGTCATTCAGGCAAATATAGACGGCGCTGGGTATATTTTCAGCCAAGGCTCGAAATCGGGTTTCACTTGCTTTTAATGCCTCTTCAGCCTGTTTACGATCCGTTATATCGCGCAGGATGACAGTATAGAATTTATCCTCCCCGATCGTGTGCTGGGATATGAACGCCTCCATGGGAAACTCTTCGCCATTTACCCGCAGCCCGTACAGGCTTTCCAGTCGCCCATGCATACGTTTCGATGTGCTGGTTCTGCCAAAATTGCTTACATTACCGGCATGAGAATGCCTAAAACGCTCGGGAATGAATATTTCAAGCGGCTTTCCAAGGGCATATTCCGCCGGGCAACCGAATATCGTTTCGGCGAAGGGATTGAACAGCACGATCTTTCGGGATTCATCGATTGTGATGATTCCGTTCGGTGCCGTGGCAATGATTCCTGCCAGGCGTGCCTGGTTTTCCTGAAGCGAGCGTTCCGCCTGTTTTCGTTCGGTAATGTCGAGAGTGCTGACCAAAACGCGATCGTATCCTGTTGTCCACTGAGGAAGTGTGATCGATACCAATACATCCCGCCGGCTGCCCTTCAATGTATAAAGGATCGACTCGTGGACAAAATGCCGCATACCCTTCGCAAGAGAAGCTACTTCGCGGGCGAAACGATCCATTTCACCACCAGATAAAATCCTCTTCAATGGCTGGAGTAGTTCCGCCTTATCCGCCGCCTCCATCAACTCGACAGCGGCCATGTTGACATCCAGGACCCGGATCAATTCAGCCGCTTCCACGATGAATTCCGGATGTTCATCAAGGTAAGCTTCGAAATCGCTCACGCCTGATTCCTTGATCTCATCGATCCTCTTCATCAAGGCTGAGTAATCATCCTCCCAAATGGGGACCCCTGCCGACTGGAAGATCGTACGATAACGCAACTCTGATTCCTCCACTGCCTGCTCAGCAAGTTTGCGCTCTGTGACATCACGGTAATTGACAACGATCCCGGCGACATGAGGGTCATCCAGCATATTATGTCCAGTGACTTCAAAATACCGCCAAACACCATCCTTCCTCTTAAGGCGGTACTCAACCGTTCGAACAGCGCCGGGAACTGTCGCACCCTCAGAAAATACCTCCAAAACCTCAGCCACATCTTCTGGGTGGATGTATTGGAATGCGCTTCCGCCGGTTATTTCCTCCACGGTGTAACCGGTCAGCCGAAACTCCGAAGGGGCAATATAAATAATCCTTCCTTCGGCATTTAGGATCGCCACCCCTTCGGCGGAATTTTCGATCAGGGCGCGAAAATACGCCTCCCGTTCTTCCAACCGTTGATACAGCCCGGCATTCTCCATTGCAATCGCAACCTGATCGGCAAGCGCGCTTGCAATTTGAATCTCCTCCGGTTTGAAAATCCGCTCAGGGTCGGATGTAAACAGTTCCGCCAGACCAAGGGACTGCCCGCGCAGGCGTAATGGGATCAAAAGCGAAGAGAACATCCCATCATGCTTCAGTTGATTGACCTCTGATGGAGCAGCATTTGGATCATCCAATCGGGTGACCAGTGGTTGTCCGGTTTGTAGCACATTTAAAGTGGCGGGAAATTCATCCAATAAAAAAACGTGCCCCAGATCCTCCTGCCCGCTAACGTCGTCATCCGCAGAATAGATCGCTGTCGTAACGATCTCGTTTCGCTCGGGGAAATAATCCGATAAAGAGCAGAAATCGACGCGCAAGATCCTTGCCATCGTACTTGCGGCCTGCCTCAAAACATCCGAAGGCTGAAGGCTGGTAGAGACTGCGCGTGAGACGGTTAACAATGCTCGTAGTTCGCTCTCCTGCTCGCGAGTCCGGGCAAATAGCTCGGCAGTCTCAATAATCGAGGCAGCATGTCCAGCCATTGCCTGTGCCAGACGGATCTCAGACTCTGTGAATTTTCGACGATAACGACTTTCCCAAAGTTCTATATCACCAAATAACTGTCCGTGCGCCATGATCGGCACGAAAACCATGGTCTTAATCCCAAATTCCGTGAATTGCTCACGCTCGGTAGGTGTCATTTCCACATCATCAAAATGCATCTCGATGACGTTCCCCGCCAACATTGCGTCTAAGATCGTCGAATAGGATGTGTTCTCAAATTCCCGTCCGAGGTCGGGATGAATCTCCTTAGGAAGAGCATATCTACTCCAAAATTCTCCTACGACCTTCATCGTTCCCCTGTCAAGGTCTACAGACATAATGTTTGCACTGGTGACCTTCAGTGAATCGGTCATATGGCGGGCAAGTTTTTCCAGTAGCGCAGGAGGGTCCAGCAGGCTGGACGCCATGTCGCTGGCGGCGGAATAAAGGATCTCAAGCTCCATGGCCTTGGCACGAGTCTCATCGTTAAGTTTTGCTTTCAGGAGAGCTAGCGCAAACTGGTGAGAAGCCTGATCCGCCAGCTCTAATTCTTCTGGTGTGAAGATGTGCGGTTCCTGATAGCCAAATACAAGCGCGCCAAGCCTCCGGTCGCCGGCGATCAAGGGCATCCCTAATGCAGAACGAGCATCAAACAAAGTCGCCAATTGCGGGCTGAAATACGGTGTATTATGCGCATCAGGCACTATCAGGATGCGCCTCTCATCGAGTATCGCCTGGCTGAAGATCCTTTCGCCCGGATTCAGGGGAGGTGGATTGGATAATACATCTTTAAGGCTTTCCGACCCGATGAATCTTGAAGGAATGTCCCGTTCTTCATCCCACAAGGCGAAGTAATATCCGTCGGCATCCAGGGCACCTTCCAGGCTTTTTACAAATTCCTGCAAGAGAGTATCCAAGTCGAAGCCGCTGAGAGCGGTTTGAGTGACCTCGTTCAAAAATTTTTGATTGCTTGCATACAATTCAAGCCGTTTGGATGCCTCGATATTTTCCAGCGCATACGCCAGGTTATCTGCCAATTCCTGCAGAAGCGTGATCTCCTGTTCATTGAACTCCGAAGACGGGTCTTCATAATCTACCACCAACGCCCCCAAAACACGTCCTTGATGGATCAACGGTAATGCCACGCCCGAACGATTTGGATATCGCAAACTTCGCGGACAATCCCTGCAAGGGTCATCCCCATCGGACGATCTCATCAGAATAAATCTTTTTTCACGAATCACAGGATTTACACAGGCAGGAAGGAACATATCCCCTCTGGATCCTCCGCCGACCCGATCTATATACTCGCCGGCAAGAGCGCCAGGCTGCAATGTCATTCCATCAGGGCTGACAAACCCAATCCACGCAAAGCCATACCCCCTGCCCGAAATCAACAGCTCACATACTCCATCCAGAAGATGTTGGCGGTCTTTCGTTCGTGCAATCAGCTGATTCACCTCACTCACTGTGCGCAAAATATGACTCAGTTGTTTCTCCCGCGCCAGGGTTTCGCTAACTCGTAACAAGCTGCTATCGATCGCCTGCAAAAGATATGAGATGGAGACAATAGATGCGATACTTAATAGAACAAATACCAACCCACCACTGATCCACGCTTGAGGCAACGATGCATTGGTCTGCCACTCCGACGGGACGGCCAGAAGTCCGGAAATCTGGGCGTACCCGATCACTGCAAATGTCAGCAGAACAATCAAAAAGACCTGCAGACTGCGACGAAGCTCGAAGAACAATCCTGTGAAGGTGATCAGCGCGAAAAAAAGTATCCTTCCATCCCAGCTAAAGGATGTCAGTGCCATGCCAACCGATCCAAGCGAGTATAAACATGCAAGGAAGAGCCCGGCACGCAATTGATAATCCAATTTGCGATTAAAGGCGGCAATTGCAAACAGGACCGTTATAAGAAGGTAAAAAACGACGATGGTACCGGCGATCGCTTCGGGATTTTCGAACATATCCCCGCTCTCGCTATATTCGCGAAGCACGTTATGGATACTGCCCCACAAAGCCAAAAGCCAGAAGAGAAACACCCCACCAAGAACCCAGTCCAAAATTTGAATCCTCAATTCCCGCAAGGATAGGATCGGGGTTCCAGCCCGGGGTTTTAGTAAGTCAGACAACATCCGCTTTGGTTTGGAAAGCATAGAAACCGGTTTATTGAACAAAAATTATATACACTATTTACGGCAACAAAAATCTAATAGCATTACAGTGCGGATACAACACCTGCCCAACCCCAAAAAAGAAATTTTTAGCAATACACCGTAACTGGAACGTGACGAACTGAAACCTGGTCACTTTCTGCATATTAACTGCAAAATGTGACTTTAGTTACAGTATTCTAATTTTGTTTGTGCAATACTTCACAATAAAATCAATTCACAACCAAGGAGAAAGCTATGAAAGATATCATCTTCCTTCTGCTCACCGGCCTCATCGCCGCCTACCTGTGCTGGTATTTCTTCCAGTGTTACCAACGGAACAAGGCACTGCATAATCTCTACTATCTAATGGGATTTGCAGTACTTTTGGTTTCTGGCTTGCTGCTCATCATTTTTGGAATG